>DATMCA010000140.1:0-4562 GCA_035559015.1 Umezawaea sp.
CGACTCGTGCAGCAGCAACAGCGGCAGGGCCGCGACGAACAGCGTCGCCTGGATCAGCGAGTAGTACTCGACGTAGAAGATGTTCCGGTACGTCGGCCGCAGGTCCTGGTGCGCGACCATCAGCGCCAGCGCCCACACCGCCACACCGCCGTAGAGGAACCACGCGGGCGCGGAGAACAGCGCGCGCCCGGTCCGCTGCCACCGAACGCGGCGCGGTTCGGCGGAATCGTCGTCCGCCGTTCGCACGAATTCGAGTTCGTACAACGCCTCGACCACGTCGGCCACGTCGACCGGTTCGCCGTATTCCTTTTCGTACCACGATGCGGCGTCGGCCGGGGAAAGCCCTTCTTCCATTTTCCGCACAAGCGCGGCCCCGTCCGGGGGGAGCACCGCGTAGGAATCGATGTCCCGGCGCCCGACCGTCACGTCCTCGCCATCGGGCAGGTAGACGAGCGGGTGCAGCCGAACAGGCCTCCCGAGATCGGGACCGGCGCGCAGCACTTCGGACTCGCTCACCCGACACCCCCTTCGTCGACACGTCGGTCGGAGCGCGTGCCGGGCGTGACGACGCAGGTCACGCCCGGCACGCTCAGCTTCAGCTCGCGGGGAGCGTCGGAACCTTGTACTGCGAGCAGGCGGCGGCGGTCAGGCGCACCGGACCGGCCTTGCGAATGGCGATCTTCTTCATCTTCGGCTTCATGACGCCTCCTGGGGGTGTGGACGTTCGGGAAAACGTGCGGCGATTTCCCGCCAAGGCGTCGAGACGAAGGACACGAAACAACTCGTGCCTTTTCCTTTTCCCGATACGTCCGGTGCGACGGCCTCGACGCGGGCTGACAGTAAGTCGCGGCGAGTTCCGCCACCTATCGACCGGAAGGGTGGTGACCGTTCGCCACAAACGTGTCCCGGGAGCGCGATCATGGCGCGATGGGAGAAGGCCAGTTCGGGGGCCGCTTCGTGAACGAATTCCGAACGGCGTGTTGCGCCGCTCGGCCGTCCACGATGAGTGACATCCTGCAAACTTGCGAAATCGCGTCCGTGCGGATGGCGGCGGGCCGGACACGGACCGGCACCACCCGGCTCGTCGGCTTGCTCTCTTGGAGTCCGCGGGCACCACTCGGACGGCCCTGCACCGGCTGCGCGCCGTGTCCTCTTCGCCCGGTGCGCCCGCCGTCGGACTGCGGGAACCCGCAGGTCAGCCGACCACTCGGTGGTCCGGCGAGACCAGCGGGTCGTACGACGAAGCCGGGGCCGCGGTGGTCCACCGCGGCCCCGGCCTCGTCTCCGATCAGGCGCGTTCGGCCGTGTAGAGGGCCGTCACCTCCTGGTCGGTGAGCACGCGGTCGTAGGCGTGCACGCCGTCGATCGAGCCGGACCAGTAGTCGCCCTTGTTGCCCGCGAACTTCGCGCGGCCCACGGCGAGCGCACCGGTGCTGGTGACGTCCGGACCCGCCGGGTTGGTGGCGACCTTCTGGCCGTCGACGTACAGCCGGACCTCACCGGTGGTGTGGTCCCTCACGCCGACCAGGTGGTACCAGCGGTTGAGCTCCGGCGTCGTGACGAGCCGGGCGCGGTTGCCGCCGGGCGTGCTGAACGCGAAGGCCCCCTGGCCGTACTGGAGGTAGAAGGGGCTCTCCTGCCGCCTGCCGTCCTGGCTGACGGCCGTGGCGTAGTTGCCGGGCAGCTTGTCCAGCGTCACCCACGCCGCGACCGTGTAGTCCTTCGTGGTGTCCAGAACGGGTGCGGCGGTCTCGGCGGAGTCGTCGACCCCGTCGAACTTGAGCGCCGACCCCTTGACGCCCGGCGCCCAGGTGGTGCCGCCGTTGAGCGTCAGCGGACTGCGGCCACCGCTGACGTCGACCGACGTCGTGCCCTTGTTCTCGTCCAGCGGCCAGTTGCCCTTGCCGGGGAAGGTGGCGTCCTTGCCCGCCTCCGCACCGGCCTTGATGACCTTGCGGTTGATGTCGCGGACCGGGCCGGGGTCGACCTTGATCTCGCGGCGGTCGTACGTCCACAGGCCGTTGAGCTCGGTCTCCAGGTCGGTCACCTGGGTGTAGACCGAGCCGGACAGCTCGGCACCCGCGGCTTCGAGGTAGAAGTTGGCCGTGTTGTCGACGTACTTCGTCGTCAACGCCGCCTTGTCCTTGACCCCGCTGTAGATCGCGGCGGGCGGGCCGGGCCACATGTGGCCCGGGGTGCGGAGGGTGAACCCACCGTGCTCGCCGTCCATCGCGACCCGCGTCGCGTCCGGGTAGGGCGCGTCGTTGTTGTTGTAGTCGTGGTGGTCGATGACCTCGCCCTTGCCGGAGTCACCCTTGGAGGCGCAGCAGTTCACGCCGCTGTGGGCGTTGACGATCCGCGACGGGTCGGCCGCCTTGACCTGCTCGGCGATCTGGCCCGTCACCTCGCGGTTCCACTCGCCCCAGCCCTCGTTGAAGACGATCCAACCGATGACCGACGGCGAGTTGTGCAGCTGCTCCATCGCCCGCTTGCCCTCGGTGAGGAACGCCTGCTGGCCCTCGGGGGTGCTGTAGTCGCCGGACACGAAGTCCTGCCACACCAGCAGTCCCAGCTCGTCGGCGTGCTTGTACCAGCGGGCGGGCTCGATCTTGATGTGCTTGCGGACCGCGTTGAAGCCGAGGTCCTTCTGCGCCTTGAGGTCCCAGCGCAGCGCCTCGTCGCTCGGCGCCGTGTACAGGCCGTCGGGCCAGAAACCCTGGTCCAGCATGGAGAGCGAGAACACCGGGTTGCCGTTGAGGACGAGCTTGGGGAAGCCGCCCACGTTCTGCACGGCGATGGAGCGCATCCCGAAGTAGCTCTCGACCTTGTCCTTGCTGCGGCCCTGGTTCAGCTCGACGTCCAGGTCGTAGAGGTACGGGTCGTCCGGGCTCCACAGGTGGGGCTTGTCGATCTTCAGCGTGAGCTGCTGGTTCGCCGTGCCGCTGACGCTGCCGACCTTGCGGCCCTTGGCGTCACGGGCGGTCGCGGTGACCTTGGCCGTGGACGAAGCCGACTTCACCTGCACCTGGAGGGCGTTCTTCGGCAGGTCCGGCGTGGTGACGATCGAGTCGATCGCCACGTCCGGCACGGGCTCCAGCCAGACGGTCTGCCAGATGCCCGAGTTCTGCGTGTAGACGATGCCGCCGGGGTTGCGCGACTGCTTGCCGATCGGCTGGTTCGGGCCGGTGGTGTCGGTGACCGCGACGACGATCTCCTGCTTGCCGGAGCCCTTCAGCGCGTCGGTGATGTCCGCGGTGAACGCGCTGTACCCGCCGAAGTGCTCGGCGACCTGCTTGCCGTTCACGTAGACCCGCGCGTGGTGGTCCACCGCGCCGAAGTTGAGCTTGAGCCGCTGCCCCGAACCGATCTTCCAGTCGCGCGGCACGGACACGAGCTTGCGGTAGAACATGTGGTCCTCGTGGCGTTCCAGCCCGGACAGCTGGGACTCCACCGGGAACGGCACGGTGATCTTCTCGGCGAGGGTCTTGCCGAACACCGGCTGCTCCCCCTCCTTCGCGCCCGCGAACTCCCACTGGCCGTTGAGGTTCAGCCAGTCGTCGCGCTCCTGCTGCGGCCGCGGGTACTCGGGCAGCGGGTTGTTCTTGTCGAGCTTGTCGCCCCACTTGGTGGTCAGCCGGTGCTTCGACGCGTTGGCCGCCGACCGGATGATCTGCGGCACGGTCTCGCCGCCGACGACGAGCCCGCCCGTGCCGTCGTAGGTGAACTTGACCCGCTGGCCCTTCTGGACCGGCTGCGACAGGGTGATCACGAGCTTGGACTTGTCGCGCTTGTCCACGGCGACCTTCGACACCGGGAACGGGGTCGTGTCGACCTCGACGCCCAGGTGCTCGGCGGCCTGGCCGAGGGCGGTGATCGGCTGCTCGAAGTCCGCGGTGACCTTCAGGCCCTCCTCGTCGACGCTCGGCTCGACCGGGAACACCTGGAAGCCGTCCGGCGGCGTGAACGCCGACTCGGGCACGATCTCCTTCGCCAGGTCGGGCGTCGACCAGCGGAGGAACGCGTTGGCGCCGCCGACGTCCTGGAACAGCTCCAGCTTGAAGTCGTGGGCCTCACCGGCGACGAGGTGCACCGGCTGGCTGTGCTGCTCGACGTCCCAGTCGCCGACCCAGTGGTCGATGACCGGCTGCCCGTCCAGGAAGAACCGGAAGCCGTTGTCGCCGATGAGGTGGAACGTGTAGTCGGCGGTGGCCGGGGCGGTGAGCTTGCCGGTCCAGCGGGCGGTCGTGTGCTCGGACTGCCCGGTGAGGGACTGGAACGTTCCCGCGAGGCCGGGCAGGTCGATGTTGGGATCGAGCATCACGCCGCCGAGCTGGGCGAAGTCGCGAGCTCCGGGCGCGGACATCCGGTAGTACTCGCCCTTCAGCCCGTGCACGACAGCAGCGGGTTCGGGAGCGCCGGCCGAGGCCACGCCCGTGGGCGTGACGACGGAGAGAACCAGCAGCAGCGCCAACGTTAGCGCCCGCAGGGGTGGTCTTGACATCGAGCTTCCCTTCCTGGCGGGGTAGGGCGTGAGAGACCTCACACAAAAAACAGCTCGATTA
>DATMCA010000141.1:0-2261 GCA_035559015.1 Umezawaea sp.
CGGTAGTGCGCGACGACCGCCTTCCAGAAGCCGTGCATCCCGCCCGTCGCCCTGGTCAGCCCCGCGCCCCTGATGGTGATGCCCAGCGCGGCGTTCACCAGGGGCGCCCGGTCGACGGTGCTGTGCACGGTGTCCTCGACGAGCATCGACAGCAGGCCGACCAGCGCGTCGTCGTCCCTCAGGCCGTGCCCGCGCAGCGCGCCGCCGAGCGTCGCGCCGACGTGCCGGGCCAGCGGCAGGTCGAGCGGGCGCAGGGCGCGGGCGTTGTGCAGGACGTCGCCGGGGGTGCGCATCGGCATCCGCACGCCGGCCCGGCTGGCCTGCCAGAACGTGTCGGCGAGGCGGTCGAGCAGGGACCAGAACGCGCGGTGGCGGGCGGTGTCGCCGAACGCCCGCAGCCGTTCGGCGTGCCAGGCCGTCCTGTCGCGGTGCAGCACGACCGTGCGGTCGGGCAGCCAGGCGACGTAGCCGGGCAGGCACTCCCCGGCGAGCGGTGCCATGCCCACGGTTTCGAGGAGTTCGGCCCCGACGCCTCCCGGCTCGAAGTCGACCAGGGTGGTCGCGCCGACGTCGAAGCTGAAGCCGCGGCGGCGGTAGTAGCCCGCGCACCCGCCCGCGTGGCCGTGCGCCTCCAGCACGACGGTCGACAGACCGCGCGCCTGGAGCCGCAGCGCCGTCGCCACCCCCGCCAGTCCGCCGCCGACGACCGCGACGTCGTACTCGCGCCCGCCCAGCGGCGCTCGTCGTTGAACGCTCGTTCTGAACATGTGTTCAAACTAGCGGGCAGCCGAGGGCGTGGCAATGGCGAAGAACTGCCGTCAGGAGGTGAATACCGCGGCGACCAGGAACGACACCGTGCCGACCAATGTCATCGTCAGCCAGACCTGGAGCGGCACCCCGGCTTCGGAGTGGTCGGACAGCAGGATCCACCCGAGCAGGGCGCTCACCCCGAGCCCGGTCAGGGCGGCGGCGCCCGGGTTCCCGACGCGCTGGCGGTGCAGCACCAACCAGGGCAGCAGCCCGGTCGTCAGGACCATCACCGAGAGCAGCAGGACGACGCCGAACGCGCACCCGCTGCCCTCGGGGGAGCAGAACTCCGCGGGAGCCCAGAAGAAGAACCACCAGCCGACGCCCGTCACCGCCCCCGCGGCGGCGATCCAGAGGTACCGCTTCACTCCTCGCCCCATGGGGCAATTCTCGGGAACCGCACGGCGGCGCACCTCAGTACGACTACTCGGATCGTGGCCCCCGGTCCGGGGCAGCGGACCGGGGACCACGGCGGGATCAGGCCGCGCAGACCGAGTCGGCGGGCACGTTGCCGTACTCGTCACCCACCAGGTAGACGGCGCTGATGTACTTGTTCACGTTGTCGCCGCGTTCGAGCTTCACCCAGATGTCGTTGGTGATGCCGAAATCGGTGATCTCCTCGCCGTGCAGCCAGCACGAGGCCGTGTTGGTCTTGCCCGCGGCCATCAGCGGGAACTCCGCGTCGAGCGCGCACGTGGTCGCCGCGCACGAGCGCACGGCGGCGTCGTGCCAGGTCGTGACGCGGTAGAACCAGCTCTTCGCGGACAGGTCGCCCGCGGGGTCGGCCAGCGCGGTCGTGCTCCCGGCGAGCAGGGCGCCCGCGGCGAGTGCCACCGCCACGGCGGCCTTGGCGATCCTCATGTGTGCCTCCTCCCGGCGAGCCCGGCGGGCCCGCCCCCAGTCGATCGACGATGTCGATCACCAGCACCCACGTTCGCGAGCACCCCTCGGTTGCCTCGTTTCCCGCACCGATCTGCTCCGACCGCCGAAGTGCGGGTGGACCATCCGGTCCACCGGTCCACGGATTGATCAAGTTCGTCGAATCGTGCGTAACCTGGTCGTGTGTCACTGGAACGGGGGGCGCGCTCGGTGGGGCGCGCGGACGACGTAGACCTGCTCGACCTGCTGTGGCGGACCTGGCACGAGGCCGGTCTCAGGCTCACGCCGGACCGCTGGTCCGCGCCGTCGGGGCTCGGGGACTGGACCGTGCGCGAGCTGTACGCCCACGTCGTGCGAGGGGTGACGACCACGTCCCGACTCGTGCCCGTGGACTCCGAACCCGAGCTGCCGGACGCCGCCGCGTACTTCCTGGCCCTGCGCTCCCTCGGGGACGAGGGCGCCGCGCAGGTGGCCGCGTCCGCGCGCGACTGGGCGGCCGAAAGGGACCTCGACACGCTCGTCGCCGACTTTGGCGAACCCGCCGTGGCGACCCTGGCCGCCGTCCGCGCCACCGG
>DATMCA010000142.1:0-3550 GCA_035559015.1 Umezawaea sp.
GGAACCGGACGTGGGAGCCGCGCCAGTGGACTGGGAGGTCGACGGCTTGGGCGTGTCACCGCTGGCGGTGCCGGACAGCGGCCACTTCTGCCAGACGAACACCGCACCGGCGAGCAGCGCGACGACGGCCGTGGCCGCGACGGCCACCACCCCCCACCGCGGGCCCCGACGACCGGGCGGCGGGGTCGGGGCCGGGTAGTCGACCCGCGACTGCTCGCCGGCGGCGAAGACCGAGGTGGGGGTCGGCCGGGGCACGGCCACGCGGATCGTCTGCTCCTCCGGCGGCACGGTGTGCGGCCCGGCGGGCAGGAAGCGGGCGACGGCGGCGCGCTGGTCGTCGATCATCCGGTGGACGGCGGGGAGCCAGGGGCGCACCGACGGGGGCACCGGGTGCGCGAGGTCGAGGACCTGCTCGGGCGTCGGACGTCTACCGGGGTCCTTCGCCAGGCACCGCTCCACGATCAGGCGCACCCGCGGCGGGAGCGCCGAGAGGTCGGTGCGGACGCTCACCACGTTGTTCAACGTCTGCAAGGTGGACGAGCCGGTGAACGGGCTCCGGCCCGTGCACGCGGCGGCGAGCACCGCGCCCAGGGAGAACACGTCGCTCGCCGGGCTCAGCGTGCCGTCCTCGATCTGCTCGGGCGACATGAACCCCGGCGACCCGACCATCGAGCCCGCGTGGGTGAGGTTGTTGCCGGGGTCGTCCACGGCCTTGGCGATGCCGAAGTCGATCACCCGGAGGCCGTCGTCGGTCAGCAGCACGTTGGACGGCTTGAGGTCGCGGTGGACCAGGCCGACCCGGTGGATCTCCATCAACGCCGTCGCCAGCCCCGCCGCCAGGCGCAGCGCCGACTCCTCGCGCAGCGGCCCGGCCGCCGCCACGGCGTCGTGCAGCGAGGGACCCGGCACGAACACCGAGGCCAGCCACGGGATGTCCGCGTCCGCGGCGGCCTCGACCACGGCGGCGGTGTACGCCCCGGAGACCTTCCTGGACGCCTCGACCTCGCGGCTGAAGCGGACGCGGAACCCCTCGTCCCCGACGAGCGAGACGTGGATGAGCTTGACGGCGACCAGCCGCCCGTCCGGGCCGGAGCCCAGCAGCACGCGGCCCATGCCACCCCGGCCCAGCTCTGCCAGGATCCGGTACCGGCCGATCGTGGTCGGGTCGGACGCTCCGAGCGGCTTCACGGTGATCCCTTCGACCAGGTCTGGTGGCGCCGCGGATCCGGGCGCTCCGGCGATCTTCGGCCGGATCGCGCTCCGGTGAGACCGTGCCCCATCCTACGTATGATCAACTTCTGGGCGGGCGCGGCCTTCCCGTCACCGGTAGACCGGCCGGTCCTCTGTGGACCCGCGGACGTCGGCGCGGGTCAGGCGCCCGCGCGGCGGAGGCGTTCGGCGGCCTGCTCGCGGACGGCGTCGCCGGACACCGGGGGATCGCCGTGCAGGGCCTCCCAGCGGGCGTTGTGCGCCGCCGCCCACAGGCTGGCCGCCCACGCGACCTCCAGCTCCTCCGCGGTGAACCGGCGTCCCCGGAAGTCCTGGTAGGTCACGAGGAACACCTCCGAGCTCTCGACCGGGGCCAGCGTCGGCGGTGACGCGCTGGCGAACGCGCCGCTCGCCGCGCCCGCCAGCGCCGCTTCCGGTTGCCACGCCAGGCTGTCCCAGTCGTGCACGGCCCACACCCGGCCGTCCCGCCAGCGCAGGTTCTGCGCCTCGAAGTCGGCGTGGCCCAGCACGCGCGGCAGGTCGGCGGCCAGCAGGCGCGCGCGGGCACGGAACGCCGTGGCGACGACGTGGTCGGGCACGGCGCCCTGGTCCCGCTCGTCGAGGAACCCGATCGCGGGCCACAGCCCGGGATCCGCGTGGTCCCACCGCGCCCAGCGCGGGTTCGGCAGCGGTGGCGCGACCGTCACGTCGGCCAACTCGGCCATCAGCCGGGCGAACACCTCGGCGCAGCGCACGGCGACGTCTGGTGAGTCACCGCTCAACACGTCGCCACCGGGCCGGAACACCTCGGCGTGCACGGCCAGCGCGCCGACGTGGACCACCGGCGTGAGAGGTCCGGGACACGGGAATCCCCGCTCCGCCAGCACCGCCTGGGCGGCGACGCACGACTCGGTCCGGCCGTCGTCCTCCCGCGCCTTCACCACGACGTCCCGGCCACCGGCCAACCGCAGCCCGAACACCTCCGAGATCGAGCGCAGCCCGAACAGCACGGCGACCGGCTCGTTCCCCAGGTGGTCCGCGCACCAGGCGGGCAGCCAACCCGGCAGGTCCTCCAGTTCCATGGCGACGACTGTGCCACGACGGGGTCCGGGCCACGACGGTCCACTTCGGACCGGGCCGGGACCCACTCCGGTCGGACGGCGTTGTCGATCAGTTGTCGATCGATTGTCGACGGCCCGTGCCACGGTTGATCACGTCCGACCGCGGGCCGCGGTCGGACGGTGGATCCGGGGAGAGCGAGACGTTGAGGAGAACGGCATGATCATCCATCCGACGCCCGTGAGCACCCAGGCTCGCGGTCGCGCCAAGCGCAGGATGCTGCGGGTCCTGACCGTCGGCGCGGCGGTCGTCGGCGTTGCCGGGCCGGCGGCGGCGCCCGCGTCCGCCGCGCCGAAGTGGACGGGCGCGGCGACCGCCGACCCGAGCCCGGCGGTCGACGGGTCGGGCGGCGGGAACCTCGCCGGGCAGCTGAGCCGGGCGGTACCGCGGGACGAACCTCCCGGGATCGGCTCGTGGCCGGTCGCCCTGGTCAGTGCCCCGCGGTCAGCGCGCCGAGCCGGGTGAGGGCTTCGGCGCTCGCGCTGCCGGGCGCCGCGGTGCCGACCAGGAGCTGCTGGCCGGGCGCGTCCCGCACGTCGAACGTCTGGTAGGTCAGCTCCACCCGGCCGACGTCGGGGTGCACGAACACCTTCACGGTCCGGTGCAGGCCGCTGGTCGCCTGGCTCTCCCACAGGGCCCGGAAGTCAGGTGACTCGCGGCTCAGCTCGGCCACGAGGTCCCGGATCCGCCGGTCCTCGGGGAACAGCCCGGCGTTGAGGCGCAGGGCGTGGACGGTGGCGGCGGACAGCTCGCGCCACTCGGTGAACACGACCTGCGCCTGCGGGTGGGTGAACAGCACGCGCAGCATGTTGTCCGTGCCCGCGAACGGGGAGAGCAGCGCGGCGGCGATGGTGTTGGTGGCCAGGACGTCGAAGACGGGGCTGAGCACGTACGCCGCCGACGCCGGGAACGACCCCAGCAGGTCGAGCAGGGAGGGGTGGACCAGGTCGCGGGCGCTGTGCACGGACAGGATCGGGTTGAGGCCGGCGATCCGGTAGAGGTGGCCGCGGGCGTCGACGTCGAGCAGCAGCACGCGGCCGATCGCGTCCAGCACCTGGGCGGACGGGTTCCGCTCCCGCCCCTGCTCCAACCGCGCGTAGTAGTCGCCGCTGATGCCGGCGAGCACGGCGACCTCCTCCCGCCGCAGGCCCGCGACGCGTCGGCTGCTCCCGCCCGCGGGCAGACCCCGGTCGGTGGGGTCGATCAGCGCCCGGTGCGCGCG
>DATMCA010000143.1:0-4738 GCA_035559015.1 Umezawaea sp.
CCACCGTGCCGTCGCCGAACCGGACCGCCGTGTGCAATGCGAGGACCTCCACCGCGGACTGGCCTTGCGACGCGGCCACCTCGGCCGCCTTGCGGGCCAAGGCCGCAGCTTCGCTCACCTCACCTTCGGCGGCGACCACCCAGGCTCGCGCCAGCAGCACGTTCGGTGCCAGGTAGACGTATGTGGGATGGTGCGCGGCCATCATCGCCAGCAACGCCCGGCGGGCTGGACCCGGATCACCGTGCATCCCGAGCACGGTCGCGAGGCCCACCAACCCGGTGAACGACCAGCCGTTGGGATCCGCGCCGTGGTGCGCCGCGACAGCCTGGCGGTACGCGCGCGCTGCGCTCTTGACCTGTCCGCGGAAGTTCGCCGACTCCGCGGACATGAAGCTGGTGAAGACGCCAACGGGACCTGCAGGGGAATCGGGGTGCCGCTCGTGGAACCGCCGCACGATCCGGTCCGCCTGATCCGGCAAGCCTGCCAGGAGAAGCCCTCGCACCGAGGACATCAGCACAAGGGCCCGCAGGTGCAGTTCGGCTCCCGGCGCTTCGGACTCGATCCGCCGCATCGCCGCCTCTACGCCGTCGAGGCGCCCGAGTCCCCCGCTCGCCATCGCCAGCCCCCAACTCGCCCCCGGCACCGCGGCCGATGGGCAGCGCGGGTGGGAAAGCACCTCGGCGGCCGTTTCGGCAGCCCGCACGGTCCGCCCCAGGTAGGCGTCCAGCACCGAGCGCACTCCGGTCAGCTCCAGAGCGGTGGCCTCGTCGGTGGTGGCGCGCGCCGCGGCGTGGAGCTCGGCCTCGGCTTCCGCCGGACGGCCGGACCAGGCCAGTACCTTCGCCCGAGAGATCGCGGCTTGCGCCTGTTGGCGGTCGGTGCGGGCCAGGGCGTGCAGCGCGGCCCATTCGCTACCGGCCTCGGCCACCCGGCCGGACCATCCGAGCGCCTTGTCCAGCAGCAGCCGTGGTTCGAAACCGCCGCCTGCGGACACCGCGGTCCGGGCGAGCCGTACGGCAAGGGTGAGGTTTCCCAGTTCAATGGCCCGGCGGGCGGCATCGGTGAGCAACGCGGCATCGGGTTGCGCATCGGAGTCCAGCAGCAGCACCGCGTGCCGCAGCGCGTCGTCGGCCCGTCGCCCACCCGTCGCGCCCAGCGCGGACGCGATCCGCTTGCGCAGCCGCCGGGCGTACAGGACGCCTGTCCGCATCCGTTGCACCTCACCGAACATCGGGTCGGCAAGCCGGGCCTGCCATCGCAATCCGTTCAGGGAAATCTCGATCAGCCCTTTGGCCTCCATTTCCTCCATCGCGCGGGCATCGGTCAGCTCCGCGAGCAGCGGCACCTCCAAGGGGCCGCCGAACGCGAGCACATCGAGGACGTCGCGCTGCTCCTGCGGCAGTTCCCCGATCCGGGTGGACACCAGCTCCACCAACGCGGGCGACAGCGTGAGCTGTCCCGACCACTGCCACACCCCGACGACCTGACGCAGCCTGCCCGCTGCCAGCTCGTCGTCGACCAGTTGCCGCACATACAGCGCGTTGCCACGGGTGATGGACCACAACCGCTGTACGGCGGTGTCGTCCACCGGGCCACCGAGCCTCGCCTCCACCAGGGTCGCGGTCTCCTGTGAGGACAGCGGTTCGAGTTCGAGCCGCGGCAGGTGCCCGTCCTTCCACAACGCCGTCACCGCGTCCTGTGCGGGTTCCCCGGTGCGGAGCGTGAGCACCACGATCGCCGCCTTGCGCAGCACCAGCTGGTGCACCAGCACCGCGGACAGCTCGTCCAGCAGGTGGGCGTCATCCACCACGACGACCACCCCTGCCTGCCCGGCCCCCGCCAGCATCGCCTCGACGGCTTGGGGCACCAACCTGGTCGGATCGAGGCAGGAGAGTTTCAGGTGTGCCGCGAAAGCTCCCAACGGCAACGCTCGCGCCGAAGCCGTGCCCGCCGCCCACCGGGCCAGCGCGCCGCGCCGTTCGGCCGCTTCCAGCGCTTCCCGCGCCAGCCTGGACTTCCCCACGCCCGCCGGTCCGACCAGCACCATGCCCGCCGGTCCGTCCCGGCGGCGGATCGATGCGGAGATCCGGTCCAGCGCCTCGGCTCGCCCGGCCAGCGTCCAGACCCCGGTCGCGGCCGAAGGCGGGTTCCGACGCGCTGGGGTCATGCCGTCCATTCGATGCTCCCCTACCGATGACGTCACAGGTAACGAGCGCCGGTGCCGGGCGCAGATACCTCGTGGCCCGCTCCTTTCACCGAGCCTACGCAAGTTCGGGAGCTGAGTAGTCGACTACTCATCCCGGCACATCCCGGCGTGACGAGAGTTGGGTTAGCGAGCGAACAAGCACAACAGCACTGCCACCCGGCCACCGTTGACGGAGGTAGACAACCGATGGATCCCATCCTCTACTGGAACGAAGTTGCCGCAGAGGCCGACCGGACGACGCACACCACGCTCCCGCCGAGTGAGATCGGCGTTCGCGGTGGCCCCGGTGGGGCCCGCGCCAACGCGATGGTGCACCTGGCCATGCACGACGCCTACTTCGGCATCAACACCGGCCAGTACGAGTCCTACCTCGGGGACGACCTGCCCGCGGTCGCCGATGGCGCCGACGCCGACGCGGCGGTCGCCAGTGCCGCTCACGCCACGTTGAGCGCGCTCTACCCGACGCAGAAGACGTTCTTCGACGCTCGGCACCGCGCGGCGGGCCTGGTCGCGGGCAAGGCGGACGTGGACGGTCACGACTTCGGCCGTAAGGTCGCGGCCAAGATCATCGCGCTTCGCCGGAACGACCCCGGTTTCGGCGACAACGGGCACAGCATCTCGGTTGCTCCCGGGCACCACCGGCAGGACCCGGACAACCCCGGCCAGGGCTTCTACGGACCGTTCTACGGTGCCCAGTCGCCCTGTTTCGCGGCCACCACCCGCCACCACCTCGACGCGCCCCCGCAGCCGGGGAGCACCGAGTACGAGCAGGCCGTCAAGCAGGTCCGAGCCAAGGGCGTCGTCCCGCACCTCATGGGCACCCTCCCGGCAGACCTGCTGCCGGGGCGTACACCCCACGAGACCGCTGTCGGACTGTTCTGGGGTTACGAAGCGGCCAGCGGCGTCGGCACGCCGACGCGGCTGTACAACCAGATCATCCGCAAGGTCGCGGTCGCGCAGGGCAACGACGTCGCGCAGAACGCCCGGTTGTTCGCTCTGGTCAACGCGGCCATCGCCGACGCGACGATCCTCGCGTGGGCTGACAAGTACGAGTACGACCTCTGGCGTCCGGTGCTCGGGATCCGGGAGCACGACGCTTCCACGGGTCCGGCAGGTGTGGGCGGCGCCGAACTGGACTCGGACGCCGACCCCGGCTGGCTTCCGCTCGGGGCGCAGGCGACCAACCTGGTCGGTGGACGGAACTTCACGCCGAGTTTCCCGGCATACCCGTCAGGCCACGCAACGGAGGGTGGGGCGGCTTTCCAGACCGTCCGGCAGTTCTACGGCCAGACCCACTGCGGGCCCGACCACTTGGCGGACAACCTCGAGTTCGTCTCCGACGAGCTGAACGGAATCAGCACCGACACCACCGGCAACGTCCGGACGCGCGTGGTCCGCACGTTCCCCGGGGGACTGTGGCAGATGATGATCGAACAGGGCTACAGCAGGGTCTTCCTCGGGGTGCACTGGGTGTTCGACGCCTTCGCCGTGGACGAGTCAGGAGACGTGGACCTCTCGCGCAACATCGGCGGGGTCAAGCTCGGCATGGACGTCGCCGACGATCTCGCCGCCAACGGGCTCAGTGCGGCCGCCGCCGCGGGCCCGGTGGCCTGACCCGCCGGGCATGCCGCAGCGGAAACCATCCCACTCGCTCACCGGAACACAGACTGGAGCACCCATGCCCACGACGCAGACACCGGCGGTCAAAGACGGTGGAGCGCTGGTCGAACCGCCCCCGGCGAACCTCACGGGTCCGACCACGAATGGCAGACAACTGGACAAGGAGGCGTACCGCGGGATCATCGAGTCCTACTTCCGCGCCTTCGAGAGTCACGACTTCTCGAAGGTCCAGTTCTCCACGCTGGTCGAATTCCTCCCACCGATCAGCAGAATCGCCCTGAAGGGGCGCGAACAGGTCGAGAGTTTCATCCAGCCCGTTTCGAGCCGGGTGTTGGCGGTGAAGGTTCTCAACGTCAACGTGGATTTCCCGACCGCGAGCGGCCTCTGGCAGATCACGACCACGAGAGGCGCCCAGTACACGGTGCACAACTTCTTCCGGCTCGACGGTGAGGGCCTCCTCTACATCTGGCCCATCATCGACCCGCTGGTGGTCATGAACGACCCCCTCGGCATCGTCCGGTGGCTGACGGGCAACGGCTACTGAGCTGTCACGCCCTCACAGCTCATCGGCGTCGCGGCACGCACACGGGTGTCGACCACCTCGCCCAACGTCACGCCTGGCGAGTCCGAACTGATTCCGACAAGAGACGAACGACGAAAGGATTGGTGAGCTCGGTGCCGGGTATCAACTCCGCCGCGGCCGCAACGGACCGGTATGACGTGGCCATCCTCGGCAGTGGTTTGGCCGGTGGGATGCTGGGCGCGGTGCTGGCCCGCAACGGGGTGAAGGTCCTGATCGTCGACGCAGGCACCCATCCGCGGTTCGCGGTCGGCGAGTCCACCATTCCCTACACCTCGGGGATGATGAGGCTGATCGCCGACCGCTACCAGGTGCCCGAGTTGAAGGCGCTG
>DATMCA010000144.1:0-3466 GCA_035559015.1 Umezawaea sp.
CGACTACCGCGACCGCTGACCACCCGCCACCGAACGCGCCCGCCCGGAGAACCCGCACCGACCTCCCGGAAGCCCTTGCGGGTACCGGGAGGTTGACGAGATCGTTCCGCCCGCGGACCGGTGGCGCACGCCGCCGGGAACTCTCCGGGGGCTGGGATGACAACTGCCAGGGCGGTACGGCGTGCGGTGGGCGCGCTGCTGATCAGCGGATTGGCGACGGGCGGGGTGGTGTTGTTCGCCGCCGCGCCCGCGTCGGCGACGAGGAACCCGGTGAGCGTGCCCGCGGCCACGGTCAGGGTCGCGGACTCCGCGCGGCCGTCGGAGGATTCGCTCGACTACCGGATGGCTCCGGTCGGCACGTGGCGGGACGGGACCGGACCCGAGCGCACCTCGAAGACCTACTTCACCTTCCAGCTGTCGAACTGGTGGGACAGCGAGATCGTCTCGGCCACGGCGTCGGTGACCGAGACCGCCGTCAACGACTGCGCGAAGCCGCGGACGACCGAGCTGTGGCGGACGGAGTTGGCATCCCGCCCGTCGTGGCGCAACCAGCCCGCCGAACTCTCCCGGCTCACACAGGTCGGCGAGGCGCCCGACTGCGTCGCACCCCGGCTCACCTGGGACGTGCTCGACGTGGTGCGGGACGCCGCGGGCAGCTCGGACATGGCGCTGACCCTGGCGCTGCGGATGCCCGAGGACCGGATGGGCGACGTGGCGTACGGCAGGACGTACGCCGACGACCTCACGATCGACCTCGTGTACGTCGACCCGCCCACCGCACCCTCGGACCCCACGGTCGACGGCCAAGCGTGCCGCTGGGACGGCAACCACACGCTGAACCCGCGGCCCGTGCTCGGCGTGCAGCGGCGAAACCCGTGGTACGGCTGGTCGGAAACCGTCTTCACCGCGTGGGACGTGGCCGAGCCCGGCACGACGTTCACGACCGTCGTCGACTACGGCCCCGATGGACCGCTGGAGGTCCAGCTCTCCGAGGGCTTCGCCGTCGACGGGCACACCTACGAGTGGACCGCCCGCGCGCGAGACGTCCAGGGCGACCTTTCGAGGCCCGAGGCACCGTGCCGGTTCACCATCGCGCCAACCCCGGTGACCCCGCCCGTCACCACACCGCACGACGCCCCGCCCGCGGAGGGCTGACCGGGGTCCGGAGCGCGACCGTCCGAAGTGGATGGTCGCGGTCCGGACCCGGCGATCGCTCTTGCCGATGACCGTCCCGCCGAGGGCGAGGCCGGTGGACCGGATCATCGTTGCGCCGCAAGGCCCAACCTCGGAGCTTTCCCCTCGGTGGACCCCGTTCCCCGGTTAGCTTTTCCGGGCGCAGGGTGCGCATCGAGGGGGATCACATGGGAACAGCGGGTTTATCGCGGCGCGTCTTCGGCGTGCTGGTGGTGTTGGCCTCGGTGATGGCGATGGCGGTGGCACCCGCGTCAGCCGATCCGGTGGGGCCACCGGCGACGCCGACCGGGCTGGTGGTGTCGGATCATCCGTGCGACGGCGACCCGATCTTCGCGTACGACGCCGGCAACTACCTGCTGGCCGACGTCTCGCACGTCGAGGAGAACTACGGGCTCGGCGCGCGGTTCACGATCTGGGACGTCGACCAGCCGGAACACCGGTACGTGGGCAGCGACAACGCGGGCGGCGCGGGCTACGTGCGGATCGGAGTGCCCCCGGACTTCTTCGCCGACGCCCGGACGTACGAGTGGACGGTGCGGGCCGAGCGGAAGGACGGGCAGGTCTCTACGGAGAGCGCGCCGTGCCGGTTCACCACGGACTTCACCCCGCCCGCCGTGCCACCGCTGGTGACGTCGACGGACTACCCGGAGAACGGCGGGGCTCCCGGCACCGGCGGTGGGGGCATCGCGGGCCGGTTCACGTTCTCCGGCGGCGGTGACGAGGACGTGGTGGGCTTCCGCTACTGGGGCAGCGGGTACGACGGCCGGGTCGAGGCCGACCACCCCGGTGGGACCGCCTCGGTGGACGTCGCGCCGGGCAGCGAGGGCAACTCGGCCATCCAGGTGTTCGGCGTGGACCGGGCGGGTCACCGCTCGGACACCACCACGTACCGGTTCTACGTCCGGTTGACCGCGCCCGACGTCACGTCCACGCCGCAGCACGGCGCCGTCGGGGTGCCGCGGGTGTTCACCTTCACGCCCCGACCGGACTTCGACCCGGTGGTCGAGTACACCTACCGGTTCAAGGACGGCGAAGCGGTGACGATCCCCGCCGCGGCGGACAGCACGGCGTCGGTCACCCACACCCCGGCCTACTCGTACGACGAACTGACCGTGTTCGGGCGAACCGCCGACGGCACCAGGACCGGCACGGTCTTCCACCCGTTCAACGCGGTGGGCGGCTACCCCGTGGTGAGCAGCGACGTCTACCCGGAGTGGGAGAGCGGCGGCGGTGTCGGCGTTCCGGGTGTCTTCACGTTCACGCCCGCGATGCCGGACGTGGTCGAGTACCAGTACTGGATCGGCTCCGAGGTGTCCGCGACGGTCCCGGCCGCGCCGGACGGGACCTTCTCGTTCACCTTCACGCCGACGACCACGGGTTGGCACGACCTGTGGGTCCGGAGCCGCACCTCGGCCGGGATCGAGTCGCCGTACAACGAGGCCTACTACTTCTACGTCGCGGACTAGTCGTGGCGCGGCAGGGGTTTCGGCCCCTGCCGCGCTACAGCGAGAACATCGAGCCGGGGTTGAAGACGTTGTGCGGGTCGAGGGCGCGTTTGATCTCGCGGTGGACCCGGAGGCCGATCGGGCCGATCTCGCGCTCCAGCCACTCGCGCTTGATCTTGCCGATGCCGTGCTCGCCGGTGACCGTCCCGCCGAGGGCGAGGCCGATGGACAAGATCTCGTCGAAAGCCTTGCGGGCGCGGGAGAACTCGTCCTCGGACGCGGGGTCGTAGACGATGGTGGGGTGCATGTTGCCGTCGCCCGCGTGGCCGACGACGGCGATGCGGAGGTCGACCTCGGCGCTCACGCGCTCGCAGCCCGCGATCAGTTCGGCGATCCTGGTGCGGGGCACGCAGACGTCGTCGGTGAGCCAGGCGCCGTAGACCTCCAACGCCGTCAGGACGGCTCGGCGAGCCGTGAGGAGGTCCCGGCCCTCGGAGACGTCCTCGGTGGCGTAGACGAGTTCGGCGCCCGCGTCGGTGCAGAGCTGCTCGATGACGGCGAGTTCGCGCATCCCGGTCTCGGCGCCCGAGTCGGACTGGCAGATCAGCAGCGCCGCGCACCCGGGACCCGCGCCCAGTTCCGTCTTCAGGTACGTCTCGACGGCCTCGATGGACGTGCGGTCCATGATCTCCATCAGCGACGGCACCAGGCCCTCGCGCACGACGGCGCTGACCGCGACCCCGGCGGCCTCGGTCGTGTTGAACGCCGCCACCAGCGTCACCGGCGCCTGCGGCAGCGGCCGGAGCGCCAGCGTGGCCTTGGTGATC
>DATMCA010000145.1:0-4413 GCA_035559015.1 Umezawaea sp.
ACCGACGAGCGACGCAACGCCGCCGGCAAGGGCCAGGCCATGCCCGACGGCTCGTACCCGATCCGGTCCGTCGCCGAGTTGCGCGACGCCATCCAGGCGGTCGGCCGCGCCAAGGACCCAGCCGCTGTGCGCAAGCACATCATGAAGCGGGCCCGCGCCCTCGGCCACCCGGAGATGATCCCCGAGCAGTGGCTCAAGCGGGGCGGCAAGTCCTCCAGCCTCGACGAGGTCACCGCCATGGGCGACAGCGAGTTCGAGGCGTTCTGCGGCATGGACGACGAGGTCATGCTCGGTGGGTACGACCCCGAGGGCAACGACGTGGACGACGCCCTCTACGACGACGAGCAGGACCTCGTCCCGATGAAGGACATGTGGCGGGGCCGGCTCGCACCGATCGGCGTGCCCACCGGCGACCGCCGCCGGTTCGCCGTGGGCGGCATCGGCCACCGCGACCTGCCGCTGCCCCTGCTGTACCAGCGGCTCACCGGAGACGGGCACGCCCAGTCGGTGGTCGTCGGGCGCATCCTGGGCGTCCAGATCGACGACTCCCAGGCGTACGGCTACGGCGACTGGCTCGACGTGCCCGAGAAGTACGAGGCCCAGCAGATGCTCTCCTCCGGGGTGGGCGGGGTGAGCGTGGACCTCGACGATGTGGAGTACGAGTTGCGGGTGCCCGGCACCGACCAGAAGTGGCTGGAGGCCGAGCAGTGCAACGCGGCCGACGGGTCCTGCACCACCCACGAGTTCGTGGTCACGCAGGGCCGCATCGCCGGGGCCACCATCGTCGCCATCCCAGCCTTCGCCGAGGCCAAGTTGGAGATGTACCAGGGCGCCGACGAGGAGGGCCTCCTGGCCGCCTTCGACGACAAGCCGATGACCGAGCCCGAGTGCGGCTGCGGCCTCTCCGCTGGCGCGCACGTCGTCCCCCAGCACGCCCTCGTCGCTGCCGCCGTGACCAGCTTCACGCCACCGGCCGCCGCCTTCGCCGACCCGCGCCTGGCCGGTGTCACCGGGCTGACCCTCGACCCGGACCGCTACCCGGGTTACATCGCCATCTACGGCCACTGCGCCCCGTGGAACCTGCCGCACGTCGGCGTCAACCGCACCGCCCCGCACTCGCGCACCGGCTACGCCTACTTCCACGTCGGCGAGATCTACACGGCCGAGGGCGATCCGCTCGCCGTCGGCAAGGTCGTGTACGCCGGCAAGCACCCGGGCCTCGACGTGGGCATGCGGGCCGCCGTGGCCCACTACGACGACACGTCCAAGGCGGTCGCCGTGGTGCGTGCCGGGGAGGACGCCTACGGGATCTGGGTGGCTGGTGTGCTGCTGCCGTGGGTGGACGAGACCACCCGCCTCGACCTGGCACTGTCGCCGCTGTCGGGTGACTGGCGCCGCGTTGGCGGCTCGTACGAGATGATCGCCGCCCTGGCCGTCAACTACCCAGGGTTCCCGGTCGTGCGCGAACGGGTCGAGGGCGGCAAGGGTGTCGCACTGATCGCGTGTGCCGTCGCCCCGGTGGAGGACCGGATGGTTACGCTGCACCTGAGTCCGCAAGGCCGGCTGTACGCGCGAGACCAAGACGGTGAGGTCATCGACCTCGACCTGCACCGCGCCCAGGCCGGCCCGGACGAGGCCCGCACCGAACGGGTGCGGGAGTTGTACGCCTTGCTGAAGGGGGACGCCTGATGGGATGTGGGTGTGGAGGTGCGGCGGCTAAGGACGGGCAGCAGTTCGTCGTCCAGTTCGCCGACGGCACGCAGGACCCGAAGCCGTATGCGAGCCAGACCGAGGCCCAGGTGGCCCTGGCCCGAAGCGGTAAGACGGGCGTGATCAAGCCCAAGTGAACTTCCCGCGCGTGCGGGTAGCCCCAACCGCCCGGGATGGGCGGCACGTCTCCGAGATGGAGTTGGCGAGATGCCAAAGGAAAAGCTCACGGACGAATCGGGCATCATGGCGCAGGTCGTCTGGTCTCACGACCAGTACGTCCAGGTGGCCACACTGAGCGTGAACCCGAAGGAGTTCGTCCAGTGGTGCCGGAACATCGTTGAGCAGCACGAGGCCCACGAGGCCGCCCTGGCGGATGGCCGGGACAGCCACTTTGCCGAGGGCGAGAGCCTCGGCATGTTCTGGTCGCCGAACCGGTACCAGATCAACCAGTTGATCCGTTACCTGCGGCGCGCGCGGGACCAGGCGTTCGGCGCCGACGAGTAGCCTGACGTTCGAACCCGCCCTGCGACCTGACGCAGAGTGCCCCCCTCGCAAGCCCGAGGGGGGCACTCCTGTCTGTATGCTACCCCGAGACAAGGGGGGCGCTATGGACGACGCGAAGCTCATCGAGGCCGACCTGCTCGCACGGATGATGCCGCTGCTCCAGCGGGCCGGCCGGCTCACCGGCGTGGACCTGATGATGCAGACCAACGCAGGCCCGGCCATCCGGGACCTGGCCGCCCGCCTGGCGCATGACCCGCCCAGCCCCAGCGCCGCCCAGGCCGTCATGAACGTGCTCTACCCGAACGAGGACCCGCCGCTGCCGTGGTGGACGTGCGCCGCCGGCAAGGCGGTGGCCCGGGCGATCGGCTACCACCGCCAGCGGGTGCCTGTTCTCCAGGCCGCCGCCGTGCTGGGGGTGACCCGCACCCGCGTCTACCAATTGATGAACGAGGGGTTGCTGGTGCGCGTGGCGTTGTGCCCGTTCCTGGCCGTCACGTCCTCGTCGCTCCAGGCCGAGCAGGCCAACCGTCGCGCTCGCGCCCGTGCGCTCGCGCGCGCGAGGGCTAGGCGTACTGGTTGACCAGGACGGCCCAGATGCAGAGCAGCCCGAGCAGCACCGCGTTGCCGGCCACGGCCGCCATGATGCGTGTGCGCATCACACCTCACCCCCTCGTCTACTGGCGCCCACTGTCCCACGTTCCACCCGCTCGTCGAGGGCGGCGGACCACGTCGGGCATAGGTACGGCTCGCAGGGGGGCAGGTGCGGACAGTCGACAACGCCCGTTCTGGAACGCGGGGGCCGCACGGCGTCGACCTCGATGCCGTAGAAGTTGACCACCTTGCGGAACAGGCGCAGCCACGCCTCGATCGGGTAGAGGATGGCGCGCACGGCCGAGGCCGCGTCCGTCTCGTAGTCGCTGGTGGCCTTGACGACGAGCCGGTTGGTGAGTTCCACGACCTCGCCGCCGTTCATGCTGAGCATGACGGTCAGGTGGTTGATCTCGTCCTGGCTGGCCGAGGTGGGGACGGTGACGGCGACGTTCCAACGGGTGCTGCTCATGGTCTGTGACTCCCTTGCGAGCTTGTGTGTATGATTCGACTATACAGACGAGTCAAGCGAGGAGAGGGCGATGCCACCGCTACCAGCCGACCAGCGACGTACCCTGCGGTTCTGGCGCAGCCGCGCCACCCGCAACAAGTGGGTGTACCAGGAGGAGGTCAACCGGGGAGACGCGCCAGCCATCGGCGTGATCTACCTGGATAAGGGCCTCCTGGAGCAGTGGGGCGACCCTGAGAGCATCGACGTGGTTATCACCCCGACCGTGCGCTGACTGCCCCAAGGCGTGTATCGTTACGCCTGACAGACTCCTAGGCGTCCGACTCCCAAAGGGTGCGACCTCGGTCTGGCGTGGGTCATTCCCTTCCCCCGCCAGAGTGCTACCGAGTTGCGCGCGCCCCGGGCTCGCACTTGCAGGCGAGCCCAGCGAAGCCCCCGTGCCGGTACACGGGGGCTTCGCCATGTCTGGGTCCAACTGCTACGATGCGCGTGATCGTTGCGGGTGCTGTGCTGTGGGCCGACCGGACGAACGTCATCGTCGTTCGCGTCTTCCCACCTTGGAGCCGCACCATGCCGTTCGAGTTCCCACTCCCGGTGGACTTCGACTACTCCACGCTCTCGTCCGTCCAACTGGACGAGTTGGAGGCTGCGGCCCGGGAGGCTGCGCAGCCGATCACCGTCGTCAACGCGGCAGACCTCACCGACGAGCAGGTCACCCTGCTGGAGTCGCTGGGTGCCGCTGTTCAGTCGGTCGCCACCGCGCGCACCGCGCTGGCCGAGCGTGAGGCCGCCGAGGCCGCCGCGCTGGCCGAGCGGACCGATCGCATCGGCGCCCTCGCCTCGATCCTCGCGCCGGCCCCCGCGCCGGCCCCCGCCCCCACTCCTGCGCCGCCGGCCGAGCCGGTACGTGTCGGACAGGTGGCCGCCAACTCGGCGCCGCCGGCCCGTCAGGTGCAGACCCCGACCCTGCTGCGCACGTTCGCCGAGCAGGTCGTCAGCCCCGACTCGGACCGTGAGTTCGAGTCTTGGTCGGACGTGGCCCGCTTCGCGGAGCGCCGCCTGTCCGCCTACTCGGGCATGACCGGCTCGCACCGCAACTCGCTGGTCTCGCTGCGCCGCAACTTCAGCGACGACCTCGTGCA
>DATMCA010000146.1:0-3966 GCA_035559015.1 Umezawaea sp.
GCGGGGAAGACGACGCTGCTGCGCGCGGCGTCCGGGCTGATCCGGCCGACGGCCGGTACCGTGCGGGTGGACGGCCGCGACGTCACCGGGCAGCCGGCCGAGCGCATCGCCGCGGCGGGGCTCGCGCACGTGCCGGAGAACCGCCTCGTGTTCCCCTCGCTCACCGTCGCCGACAACCTGGCGCTCGGCGGCTGGACCCGGCGCTCGGCGCGGGCCGGCCTCGCCGCGACCCGGGCGAGCGTGCTGGACCTGTTCCCACGCCTGACATCGCGGCTCGGGCAGGCCGCCGGCACGCTGTCCGGCGGCGAGCAGCAGATGGTCGTCATCGGGCGCGGGCTGATGGCCGGGCCCAAGGTGCTGGTGCTCGACGAGCCGAGCGTCGGCCTGGCGCCGCGGCTGGTCGGCGAGATCTTCGCGGCGCTCGGCCGGCTGCGCACCGAGCAGGGGCTGGGGATCCTGCTGGTGGAACAGAACGCCAGGGCCGCGTTCCGGGTGGCCGACCGGGTGGCGGTGATGGACCGCGGCCGGGTGGTCACCACGGGAACGCCCGCCGAACTCGCGCTGGACGACCGGGTTCAGCACGCCTACCTCGGCGGCGGCTACCAGGCGTGAGGCGGTGATCGGCCATCCCCGATTCGTGCCACCGGCCCGAAAAGAGGGTTGCCCGCGGTGGTGTTTTCGCCGTACCGTATTCATCGCACCAAACGTCAACATCCAACACCCGGCAGTCAGGAGATCGGTCATGTTGTGGCGGGCCACGATTGAACCGCAGCGGCGTTCGCCGCGCGGTGATGTCGCCGTGGCCGCCGCCGTGAGCGGTTGCCTGGCGTATGACAACAAGAGCCACGGCCCGGGCCGGTGGTATAGGTAGGCGCATCCCAGCGACCTCCTCGCCGCCCCTCCCGGATCCGGGATCGGGGCGGTTTTCTATATCCCCTACGGGCGTAGCTCAACTCGGTAGAGCAGCGGCCTCCAAAACCGTGCGTTGTGGGTTCGATTCCTGCCGCCCGTGCATTGTGTTTCCGGTGTATCCCGGAGCATCGGTCATTGACAACTCCACAGTGGATGGCACATCGAAAAGCAACGCGCTGCGGCGCGGTGCGAACTGCGTCCGGCCCCGTCCACGGGGCGGGGCCGGACGCAGTGGGAACAATGGGCTTGTGGCGCAGCGGTAGCGCACCGGTTCGGCAGACCGGGGGTCGGCGGTTCAAATCCGCCCAGGTCCACGCGGTTGTAGCTCAGTCTGGCAGAGCGTGACGTCGCCATCGTCGAGGTCCCGGGTTCGAATCCCGGCTGCCGCTCACAGTATCGTTTCCGGCTTTCCGGCACCGGCCGTACGAGACAAGGGAGGAGGATCCGGTGGACGTTCTCGTCATCAATGCCGACCTCGGACCACTCCACCGGGTCAGTCTCCGGCACGCGGTGCGGATGCTCGTCCGGCGGGTCGCCGAGGTGCACGAGTCGCACCCGGACCGGCTCATCGGCGTCTACCCGGTGCCGACGGTCGTGCGGCTCGTGACCTACGTGGTGACGCGCTGGCGGCACAGCCGCGGCCCGTCGTGGTCGCGGGCCGGCGTGCTGGTCCGTGACGGCCGGCGCTGCGCCTACTGCGGCGGAGCCGCCACGACCATCGACCACGTGCTGCCGCGTTCGCGCGGTGGCGCCAACAGCTGGCTGAACACGGTGGCCGCGTGCGGCGGCTGCAACCAGCGCAAGGGTGACCGGACTCCGTCCGAGGCTCGCATGCCACTGCGGTTCGAACCGACGGTTCCGACCTGGGCTGCGATGTACCTGCGCTGAGGTTCGCCGGGCGGCCTTCGCCGCCTGGCGAACCATGCCGGCAGCGGTCGATGTCGGTGCGCGATCACCCGATGCGGGCTGGTGCAACCAGGCAGCACATCTGACTCTGGATCAGACGATGGAGGTTCGAATCCTCCGCCCGTAGCTCAGCTCGACCCATGCCCGGGTAGCCCAACTGGCAGAGGCGCACCGCTCAGAACGGTGAGGTTGCGCGTTCGAATCGCGCCCTGGGTACGCAATCGGAACACTCATTGCCCTGTTAGCTCAGTGGGAGAGCAAGCGCCTGTCGAGCGCGAGGTCGCCGGTTCAATCCCGGTACGGGGCGCGGTCACCGCCGGCCGGTTGCCAGTCGGCCCGGTCGGCGGTGTCGGGGGATTCCCGCCGTCGCTTCGCGGCGGCGGTGCACACGGAAGTTTGGCCGAGTGGTTAAGGCAGCGGTTTGCTAAACCGTCGCAGGGGTTGGCGCCTCTGTCGTGGGTTCGAATCCCACAGCTTCCGCCACACATCCCGTCGTGGCCCGGGTGGTAAGGGCGCCGCGCTGATAACGCGGAGGCAGAAGGTTCGACTCCTTCCGGCGGGACCCGGTGTTCGATTCCGGCTCGATCTGCGACGGTGTGGGCGGGCAGTGCCCGACCACACCCCGCACTGGGCCGACTCACGCGTCGCTAGCTCAACGGTAGAGCTGCTGACTCTTAATCAGTAGGTTCGGGGTTCGAATCCCCGGCGGCGTACGCGCAGGGTGGAGGAGTTCGGTCGTCCTCGCCCCTGCCTCGTTCCGGTAGCTCAGTAGGGAGAGCGCCGCCCCGACACGGCGGAGGTTGCTGGTTCGATCCCAGCTCGGGACACGCACGTCAGTTGGCGCGGTGGACGAATTGGAAGAGTCGCCTGGCTTTCACCCAGGACATGTGCGGGTTCGAGGCCCGTCCGCGCTACGCACAGAGTGATTCCGGTGTCGCCCAATCTGGCAGGGCAGACGGCTGTTAACCGTCCAGGTCCCGGTTCGAGCCCGGGCGCCGGAGCGTTTCGAGGTACACGCCCGCATAGCTCAGCGGAAGAGCGCCGCTGTCACACGGCGGATGCCCCAGGTTCGATCCCTGGTGCGGGTACCCCGCGGGTGCGCCGACGTTGGAGAGTCGGGGCCGGCTGTAACCCGGCTGCTCACGCAAGGGAGTTCGAATCTCTCCACCCGCACGTGGCGCGCGCTGCGCCACATCAGCACGGCCGGATGCCCGAGTGGTTCCAGGGGACCGCCTGCAAAGCGGTACACGCCGGTTCGAATCCGGCTTCGGCCTCGGGGTGTGCCATCCACTGTGGAGTTCGCGTGTAGCCCACCCCTTACCCGGGTATGTCGATGATCACCTTCACCTACGTCATCTCCGGGGTGCTCCTGCTGGGTACCGCGTGGCTGTTCAGCGCCGGCGTGCTGACCGCGGTGACGATGACGGCCTGCTGGTGCGTGGTGCTGTTCTTCGCCTGGCGTTCGTCATCGGCGCGAGCGTGATGATCGCGGCAGGCCTCGTCGAGGCATGGCTCGGCATCCGGGCCGAACGCAAGGGCCTGGAGGAACTGGCGACCCCGCTGTCCGCGGAGGACGCGGCCGAACCCGCGCGCGTCTGAGACCCCGGGTGCGTCCGCGACATCCGTCGATGTTTTACTGGATGGGCATGACTGATGCCCACTCCAGCGTGCACCTCCCCGACGACCCGGCCGATCATGTGGCGGCCTACCTCGCGACGTTCGCGCGGCGGTCCGGGAGCCTCCTCGACCACCACTACGAGCCCGGCGCGGTGCTCGTCCCGCAGCCCGGCACCCCGGTGACCGGCGCCGACCGGATCGCCGCGAACCGCCACCTGCTCGGGTTCGGCCTGCCGATGCGGGCGGAGGCCCGGCGGGTCTACACGGCCGGCGACATCGCCCTGCTGATCGTCGACTGGTCGGTGCGCGGCGACACCGCGCACGGGTTCCCTGTCGACCTGCACGGAACGGCCACCGACGTGTTGCGCCGAGCCGCCGACGGCCGGTGGCGCGTCGTCATCGACAACCCGCACGGCGTCGCATAGTGATTGTCGGGACCGGCCACGACCGGTCCCGACCCGTATCATCCCGTTCCAAACCATCCGCGACGGTATGATGGCTGTATGACCGAGCGAAGCGAGGGCATCATCA
>DATMCA010000147.1:0-3398 GCA_035559015.1 Umezawaea sp.
ACCACCGGCGCCATCGCCGGACCGGGCGCGGCCGTCGCGGGCGGCGGTGTGCTGGTGGTGGTCTTCACCGTGCTCGCCGTTCTGGCCCTGCCCGCCGTGTGGCGCTACCGGTACACGCCGGAAGCGCCGCTGCCGGAGGCCGTTCACAAGGCCGGGTAGACGAGCCGCACGCCGAAGGCGTCGGACCGGACGTCCAGCGACCGGCCCCCCGGCAGCGGGATCGCGCAGGGTTCGCCGGACAGCAGCGCCCCGGCGAGGAGTCCGGCGGATTCGTCGTCGAGTTCCAGGAGCAGGTCGCGGGGAACGGGCGGAAATGGGAAGGGCAAGCGGGGACCGTCCTGGTTGTCGGTATGGCGGGTGGGTATTTTTCTCGGGCGCTGAACGCCATTTCTCCGCAATTCAGCCTAACCGTTGACCAATGGTCCGACCATTGCCTGATCAGGTAATCGACGGGTCCCGGCCCGGCCGCACGGTCCGTCCCGGGCCCGCGGAGGTGGGTGGCCCGGTGCTCCGCGTGACGGGGTCCCGAAGGTCCTGACCGGCCGCAACCGGGCCCGTGACCGCGCAAAAAGGACTAAACAACCTTAAGGTTTGCCCAATCCGTGCCACGTCGACTACCGACCGTTGATGTGATCGGGCACACTCCTGGAGCATGGCGGACGCGACGAGCGCACCGGCGCAACCGGAACTGAAGCGGGCCATCGGGCCCAAACTGCTGCTGTTCTTCGTGATCGGGGACATCCTCGGCACTGGTATCTACGCCCTCACGGGAAACGTGGCGGGCAAGATCGGCGGCGCTCTCTGGCTGCCGTTCCTCCTCGCGTTCGTCGTCGCGTTCCTGACGGCGTTCAGCTACCTCGAACTCGTCGGCAAGTACCCGAAGGCCGCCGGTGCGGCGCTGTACACGAACCGGGCCTTCAAGATCCAGTTCCTGACGTTCATGGTCGCGTTCGCGGTGATGAGCTCGGGCATCACGTCCGCGGCGTCGGCCGCGCTCGCGTTCGGCAAGACCTACCTCCAGGCGGTGCTGCGGGAGTTCTTCTCCGACTCCGTCGCGGTGCCCGCCACGCTGGTCGCGATCCTGTTCATCCTCGGCCTCGCCGCGGTCAACTTCCGCGGCGTCTCGGAGTCGGTCAAGGCGAACGTCGTCCTGACCTGCATCGAGCTGTCCGGCCTGCTGATCATCATCGCGATCGGCATCTGGGCGGTCGTGCAGGGCGACGGCGACGCGAGCCGCCTGACGCAGGTCGACCCCGCGCCGGGGCAGGGCGCGTTCCTGGCGATCACGTCGGCGACGGCGCTCGCGTTCTTCGCGATGGTCGGGTTCGAGGACTCGGTCAACATGGCCGAGGAGTGCCGCGAACCGGTGCGGATCTTCCCGCGCGCGATGCTGCTCGGCATGGGCGTCGCGGCGGTGATCTACGTCCTGGTGGCGATCACGTCGTCGCTGCTGATCCCGTCGGGCGAACTGGCGAAGGCGGGCAGCGGGGCGCTGTTGAAGGTCGTGACGGTGGGCGCGCCCGGTTTCCCGCTGTGGCTCTTCTCGCTCATCGGCCTGTTCGCGGTCATCAACTCGGCGCTGATCAACATGCTCATGGCCAGCCGCCTGCTCTACGGCATGTCCAACGAGAGGATCATCCCGCAGTTCTTCGCCACCGTGCACCCGGCCCGGCGCACGCCGTGGATCTCGATCATCTTCACCAGCGGCATCGCGGTGGTCCTGGTGTCCTTCGTGGACATCGCGGCGCTCGGCGGCACGACCTCGCTGCTCCTGCTGATCGTGTTCGCCATCGTCAACGTGGCCGTTCTGGTGCTGCGCAAGGAGAAGGCGGACCACGAGCACTTCAGGGCGCCGACCTGGGTGCCGGTGCTCGGCGCGCTCACGTGCACCTTCCTGGCGAGCCCGCTGTCGGGTCGGCCGTTCGCCGACTACAAGATCGCGCTCTACCTGCTCGGCGCGGGCGTCGTGCTCTGGGCGATCAACTACTTCGCGCACGGCAAGACCGCGGAGTTCGACCCGGAGAAACTGGCCAAGTAGTTCTCGTCAACCCCTATTTCCCACTCGGGGACCGTTTCATATTCGTGAAACGGTCCCCGAGTGGCGTTCACCGGAAGTCGTGCCATCATTCCCACCGTGGTCGACTACTTGATTTCCCAGCGCGATGAACGGGTGGAGCGGGCCGACCAGGTCGCGGCCGTTCGGGAGACCTACTCCTACAACCTGGAGATGGGTTTTCCGGTCGCCGCGGGCACGACCGACGAGGACGGTCCGGCGCTGCGCTGGCAGATCAAGTCCCTGGAGGCCCAGGAGCGGCTGCGGATGAACTTGCGCCTGCTCAAGCGCAGGGGGAAGTGGAACTTCGTCAACGACCTCCAGCCGCTGGCACCGCTCAAGCTCGCCTCGATGATCCGCGCCGACGACATGGCCGGGATCGTGGACTACTTTATGCCCGTTCCGGGCGGAATCGTCGGTGACGTCCGGGAAAAGAGCCTCCAGGACTTCCGGGAAGTTTTCGCGTTGTCCCAGCCGCCGTCGATCGTGGAGCGGTTCCGGAGCGACGAGTACTTCGCCGAGAACTTCGTCGCGGGGCCCGATCCGACCCGCCTCCGGCGAATGGTGCGAATCCCGGAGAAGTTCCCGCTCCTTTCAGCGCACTTGACCGCATTGCCCGAATTCGCGACCGACGACCTGGACACCGCGATCACCGCGGGCCGGGTCTACTGGGTCGACTACGAGGCCATGCTGGAGCTGGACGACGGCGCCCATCCCCAGGCGCGGAAGTACATGTACTCGCCGATGGTCGCGTTCTGCGTGCCCCGCAAGGGAGGCGCGCTGCGGCCGTTCGCCATCCAGACCGGGCAGGACCCGGCCGGGCGCGAGGTCTACACGCCCGCCGACGGGTACTCGTGGAGCCTGGCCAAGAACTGCGTGCTCGCCGCGCACAACACGTACCACGAGGTGTTGACGCACCTGGGTTTCACGCACCTGATGAGCGAACCGGTGCTGCTGGCGGCGGTCCGCAACCTCGCCGCCAACCACCCGGTGTGCGTGCTGCTGCGCAGGCACTTCGAGGGAACGTTCTCGATCAACAAGCTGGCCGTGGAACTGCTGATCCAGCCGGGCAAGGCCGTCGAGTACCTGATCGGCTCGGACCTGAAGTCCACCTACCCGTGGCTGGCGAAGCACCGCGCGAACCACTCGTTCCGGGACAACCACCTCCCGACCAAGCTGGCGAGCAGCGGCACCGACGGTCCGCGACGGCTGCCGCACTTCCCTTACCGGGACGACGGCCTGCTGGTGTGGAACGCGATCTCGGCGTGGGTGGGCGACTTCGTGTCCGCCTACTACCGCGGTGACGAGGACGTCCGCGCCGACCACGAGCTCCAGGCGTGGGCGG
>DATMCA010000148.1:0-3859 GCA_035559015.1 Umezawaea sp.
TCAAGAAGCGAATGCCGGTGGGCGAAAGCCAACAGGACACCACAACGATCGTGGCTGCTCCTCCAGGTGGCCGTTGCTGGGTAACTGTCGACGACGCGCTGAAACTGACCCTCTAGCGGCGGGTTGGGACTGACCCCCTCCTTGAAGCTGGAGGGGTGATCACGTTGGAGGAGTGGGCTGAGGTTCGTCGGCTGCACCGCGCTGAGGGTGTGCCGATCAAGGAGATCGCCCGGCGGTTGGGGTTGGCGCGCAACACGGTGCGGGCGGCGCTGCGGGCGGATGCGCCGCCCTCTCGCGAGCGTGGGCCGCGTGGGTCGGTCGTGGACGCGGTCGAGCCGCAGGTCCGGGCGTTGCTGGCCGAGTTCCCGCGGATGCCGGCGACGGTGATCGCGGAGCGGATCGGCTGGACGCGTTCGTTGACGATCCTCAAGGACCGGGTGCGTGAGCTGCGCCCGTTGTTCCTGCCGCCCGATCCCGCCGACCGCCTGGAGTACACCCCCGGCGAGCTCGCGCAGTGCGATCTGTGGTTCCCGCCGGTCCCGATCCCTGTCAGCGACGGCAGGCAGTACGGCGGGCAGCGCGGCGGGCGGGTGTTCCCGGTGCTGGCGATGACGTGCGGGTACTCGCGGGTGACGGACGCGGTGATGATTCCGTCCCGCAAGGCGGGCGACATCCTGGCCGGGATGTGGGAGATCATCGGCGGGTGGGGCCGCTGTCCCCGCACGCTGGTGTGGGACCGCGAGGCCGCGATCGGCGGGTCTGGCAAGCCCAGCACCGAGGCGGCCGCGTTCGCCGGGACGCTCGGGGTGCGGATCAAGCTCACCCCTCCGCGGGACCCGGAATCCAAGGGGCTGATCGAGCGGCGCAACGGCTACTTCGAGACCTCGTTCCTGCCCGGGCGCACCTTCGTCTCGCCGTTCGACTTCAACGCCCAGATCGAGGCCTGGCTGACCGGCACGGCCAACGCCCGGCACCTGCGCTCGATCGGGACCAGCCCCGCCCAGCGCTGGCCCACTGATCGCGCCGGGATGCTCGAATTGCCGCCGGTGGCGCCGATGGTGGGGCTGACCGGACGGATCCGGCTGGGCCGCGACTACTACGTGCGCATCGACGGCAACGACTACTCGGTCAACCCGCGTGCGATCGGCCGGTTCGTCGACTGGATCGCCACCCCTGCCCTGGTCGCCGTCACCTGCGCCGCGCAGATCGTCGCCACCCACGAGCGGGTCTGGGGCAGCGGGGTCACGGTGACCGATCCCGAGCACCAGGCCATCGCCCGCGCTCTGCGCACCGAGTTCGCCGCCACCCGCGCCCGATCCTCCACCCGCTCTCACACCGACGGGCACGTCGTGGCCCTGCGCGCCTTGCCGGACTACGACGCGCTCTACGGCGTGGTCTTCGACCCCGCCACCGGCCCCGGGGCGAGCACGCAGAAGGGCAGTAGATGACCACCACGACGAAGACCACCACGACGAAGACCACCACGACCACCGCGACGAGCACCGGGCTCGGCTCGAAGCTGGCCTACCTGACCCGCGCGTTGAAGACGCCGACGATCGCCCGCGTCTGGGAAGACCTCGCCGCCCAAGCCCGTGACCGCAACTGGTCGCACGAGGAGTACCTGACCGCGGTCCTGGAACGCCAGGTCGCCGACCGCGAGTCGGCCGGCACCGTCATGCGCATCCGCACCGCGCACTTCCCGCAGGTCAAGACCCTGGAGGAGTTCAACCTCGACCACCTGCCCTCGCTGCGCCGCGACCTGCTCGCGCACCTGGCGACCGGCACATTCGTGGCCAAGGCCGAGAACGTGATCCTGCTCGGACCGCCCGGGATCGGGAAGACCCACCTCGCGATCGGGCTCGGAGTCAAGGCCACCCAGGCCGGCTACTCGGTGCTGTTCGACACCGCCAGCAACTGGATCACCCGCCTCGCGGCTGCACATCAGTCCGGGCAACTCGAGGCCGAGCTGAAGAAGATCCGCCGCTACAAGCTGATCATCGTCGACGAGGTCGGCTACATCCCCTTCGACCACGACGCGGCGAACCTGTTCTTCCAACTCGTCGCCTCCCGCTACGAACAGGGCTCGGTCATGGTCACCAGTAACCTGCCCTTCGGCCGCTGGGGCGAGGTCTTCGGCGACGAGATCGTCGCCGCCGCGATGATCGACAGACTCGTCCACCACGCCGAGGTCCTCACCCTCTCCGGCGACTCCTACCGGACCCGCGCCCGCCGCGAACTGCTCGCTAAGGACCGCGACAACTAGGACGCACCGACCACCGGGGGGTCAGTCCCAATCCGGGCGGATCCAAGGGTTCATCGCAACACAGGTGGTCATGAGCCTGATGAAAGGAGCATAGCGAGGCGCTGGGCGGGACTGTCCCAACCGAGGGTCTTGCGGGGTCTGGCGTTCAGTTCGGCCGCGGCGGCGATGAGCTGCTCGGGCCCGTAGCTGCTGAGGTCGGTGCCCTTCGGAAAGTACTGGCGGAGCAGACCGTTGGTGTTCTCGTTGCTGCCGCGCTGCCAGGGGCTGTGCGGGTCGCAGAAGTAGACGGGGATGTCAGTAGCCACGGTGAACTCGCCGTGCCGCGCCATCTCCACGCCTTGATCCCAGGTCAGCGACCGGACGAGGTGGGCCGGGAGGGTGGCGACGGTGTCAAGGAGGGCGTCACGGACGTGCTCGGCGGCATGCCCGTGGGGTAGGTGCAGCAGCATCACGTAGCGGGTGGTGCGCTCCACGAGGGTGCCGATGGCGGACTGGTTGCCCGTGCCCATGATCAGGTCGCCTTCGAAGTGCCCAGGGACGGCGCGGTCGGCGGCCTCGGCCGGCCGGTCGCTGATCATCACCATAGGTTCGACGAACCGCGGTGTGCGCTGCTCGGGGCGGCGGCGTGGTCGGCGGCAGGCCCGGCCGGTTCGCAGCGCCCGGGTGAGTTCGCGGCGCAGCTGGCCACGGCCTTGAACATAGAGGGCCTGGTAGATCGTTTCCGGGGCCACGCGCATCTCCGGCCGGTCGGGAAAGGCCACCGCCAGTGTCCTGCTGATCTGCTCCGGGCTCCACCGCTGCTCGAGCCGGCGTTGCACGTGCTCGCGCAGCTCGACATGCTCGGCCAGCTTCCCCACCTTGGGCCGTGCTCGGCGCGCGGTCGAGCGCTGCTGAGCCCGGAACGGGTGGTAGTCACCGGTCTCCGGATCACAGTTGTTCTGGATCTCCCGCCCGATCGTCGACGGGCTGCGGCCCAGCTGGGCGGCGATCGCCCGGATGGAATGGCTGGCGATCAGGCCGTCGCCGATGGCGATCCGCTCGTCCTCGGACAGGAACCGCGCCGATACCGGGCGGGCCGGTGTGAGGATCGGGGGGTAGGTCAGCGGCTGGCCGACCCGGTTGGTGATGGTGCGCCCGTAGCGCCATCGGGCGCCGGTCCTGCGATTGATCCCCACGGCCCGGCACGCCGCCGAGTTGCCGATCCCTTGCGCCATGAGCGCAAGGTAGTGATTACGCTTCGCCGTCTGCGGCGGGACACCACGCTTCCTCGACGCTCGTCGAGACGTCGTCATCGCAACCCCTTGAAAGGTCAGGTGTTGCGATCACCCCTAGAACCCAAGTCCGTCGTCAGGGGGTCAATCCCAACGCGCCGTTGACACGAGGCGTTAGATCGACCGATCCGGCTGCTCGGCCTGCATCACCCGAGCGTGAACAACGCAGACGCGGATCCTCAGAACTCCGCCACCCCACGTCACGTGCGGCACCGTGTCCAGCTCTCCGGACACCAGTGCTCGACCTCCATCGGGTTGAACGACCTCGACCTCCAAACGCTGACCGGGAGGAAGATGGAGCGGGCATGCTGGGCATCGGGGCAGC
>DATMCA010000149.1:0-3164 GCA_035559015.1 Umezawaea sp.
GGCAGGGCCGCGCACGGGACGTCGACACCGGTCGACGTCCCACCGCGTCACGGAACGGGCATCAGCCCGCTCGCTCTTCCCTCCACGCGTGGAACGCCCGGTAGCCGACCAGCACCGGCATGCTCGCGGTCACGACCGCGCCCACCGCCAGCAGGACCACCGAGGACCACCACGCACCGAGGACGATCACGGCCAGACCGACCAGGTAGGTCGACAGCAGCACCACCACGTCCCTGACCGCACGAGGCGCTCGCGGCCTTCGTCCGTTCAGCTCCCGCACCGTGGCGGCGAACCGGGGATCGCCTTCGGTCAACCCCCGTTCGATCTCGGCGAGTTGCCTTATCTCCTGATCGCGCAACGCCACTCGTCAGCCACCTCCGCGCTGTGCCCGCAAGGGACTCGGCCCCGACGGACCCAGTATTACCCAGGATTCGGCCGGTGGCCACGACATCGACCTTGACAGAAACGTCGCACGGAAGATTCGACGCTCGGCGGGCCCCTTCGACCCGCACTTCCGGGAGCGCTCCCAGTCCCTTCTCCCGGCCCGTGGTGGGAGCGCTACGGTCGCCGGGTGGCGAAGATCCTGATCACGGGCATGTCGGGCACCGGCAAGTCGTCCGCCCTCCGCGCCCTGGGCGCGCGCGGTCACCGGACGGTCGACACCGACGACGAGGGGTGGACCCGCCGGACCACCCTGCCCGACGGCTCCACCGACCGGGTGTGGCGCGAGGAGGCCGTGACCGACCTGCTCACCGGCCACCGCTCGGGCCACCTCTTCGTCGCCGGGTGCAGGTCCAACCAGGGCTCGTTCTACCCGCTGTTCGACCACGTCGTCCTGCTGAGCGCGCCCGCCGGGGTGCTGCGGGCCCGCATCACCGCCCGCACCGACAACCCGTACGGCAAGCGGCCCGAGGAGTGGGCCGAGGTCCTGCGCCACCTCGCCGTCGTCGAACCCCTGCTGCGGGCGGGCGCCACCGCCGAGGTCGACGCCACCGCTCCCCTCGACGACGTCGTCCGACGGCTGGAGGAACTGGCCCGTGCGAGGATCCCCGCAGGGTGATCGGATCAGACCGCGGAGGGTGCCGGTCTACACGATGTCCCTGGGCGACGACGGCGCGGAACTGCGCCCGCTCACCCCCTGGCACGCCGAGGAGTTCCTGTCCCACATCGACCGCGGCCGCGAGTTCGTCGGTCGGTACGTCTCGCTGCCGGACGTCGTCACCGACCTGGCGTCGAGCCGGGCCTACCTCCGGTCGTACGCGGAGAAGGCGGCGTCGGACACCGGGCGGATCGACGGCATCTGGGTGGACGGCGGCCTGGTCGGCGGGGTGCTGTTCCGGACCATGGACCTCGCCCTCGGTTTCGCCGAGGTCGGCTGCTGGCTGGAGCGGTCGGCAGCCGGGCGGGGACTGGTGACCAGGGCGGCGCGGGTGATCATCGACTGGGTCGTCCACGAGCGGGGCGTCCACCGCGTGGAGTGGCTGGCGGCGGTGGAGAACACGGCCAGCACCGCCGTGGCGCGACGGCTCGGCTTCACGAAGGAGGGCGTGCTGCGGGAGAGCTACCCGCACCGGGGCAAGCGGTACGACGTCGAGGTCTGGTCCGTCCTCGCGCCCGAGTGGCGCGGGCAGCGTCCGTCCTCAGTGGACCGGGCCGTGCGCGCGGGTAAACCGGAAGTTGCCGAGCGCGCAATTGACTCCGGTACCGGCCCTCCCTAGCGTCATCGGCATGGAGTCACCGGACGACCGCCTGGAGCGGGCGAGGGCGTCGACCCACGGCGAGTGGATCGGCGTCGCCCCCGTGATCGGCTCCTCCGAGGGCCCGTTGGCCGGGTTCCCCTTCTCCGTCAAGGACAACATCGACGTGGCGGGGTTCCCCACGACCGCGGGCAGCAGGCTGCTCCCGGACACGCCCGTCGCCGTCGACGCGAGCGTGGTCAACGCCCTGAGGGACGCGGGCGCGGTCGTCCTGGGCAAGACGAACCTGCACGAGCTCGCGCTCGGCATCACCGGCGACAACGCGGCGTTCGGCCCGACGCGCAACCCCGTCGACCCGACGCGCTCCGCGGGCGGCTCCAGCGGCGGCAGCGCCGTGAGCGTCGCGCTGGGCCTGGTGCCGTTCGGCCTCGGCACGGACACCGGCGGGTCCGTCACGATCCCCGCGTCCTTCTGCGGTGTCGTCGGGTTCCGCCCCACGACCGGGCGCTACCCCGGCGACGGCGTGGTGAACCTGTCGTCCAGCCGGGACACCATCGGCGTGCACGCCCGCACGGTGGAGGTCGTGCGGACGGTCGACGAGGTGGTCACCGGTGAACGGCGGCACGTCGACCCGGTCGTCCGAGGTCTCCGCGTCGGTGTGCCGCGCAGCCGCTACGCCGATCTCGATCCCGAGGTGGCCGAGGTGGCGCGCGGGGCGCTCGCGGCGCTGACCGAAGCCGGCGCCCACCTGGTGGAACTGGACGTCCACGACGACCTGGCGCTGGGCGCGGGACCGGGCATCGAGCTGGTGCTGTTCGAGGCCCCGGAACTCCTCCGTCCCCGGCTCGGGGCCACTCTGGTCGACGCGTCGCCGCGGGAGTGGGCCGCCCTGGTCGAGTCGCCGGACGTCCGCGCGCTCGTGGAGCTGATGGCCTCCTCCCCCGTCACCCCCGAGCGCTACCAGGCCGCAAGGGCGTCCCGCTGGCGACTGCGCCGCGCGTACGCCGAGGCGTTCGCGCGGGCCGAGGTCGACGTCCTTATCGGCCCGACGGTCCCGATCCCACCGCCGCCGCTCGGCGAGAACGACACCGTGCCGTTGAACGGGCGCGCGGTGCCGGTCTTCGCCACCGGCACCCGCAACACCGCGCCGGGGACGGTCGCGGGGCTGCCGATGGTGTCGCTGCCCGCCGGGACGACGAGCGCGGGCCTGCCGGTGGGGATGTGCCTGGAGGGCCGCCCGTTCGACGACGCCCGCCTGCTGGGCACGGCTTCGGCCGTGGAGGCCGTGTTCCGCCGGGGAGCGCTCGGATAGGAAGGGGCCCGGTGCCGGCCTGGATCAGGCGGACACCGGGCCCCGTGCTGGACGCCTTCCCGTGGACCTGCTCAGCGCGCCCTTCGGGTGTCGGGAGAGCGAGCCGGCGTCGGTCACCGGCGATGGCGGTCGGGCCGCCCCAGCGGCCGAAGGCG
>DATMCA010000150.1:0-9936 GCA_035559015.1 Umezawaea sp.
GCCGTGCTGTTCACCGTCGCCGACGGCTCGCCGTCGCGGCTCTTCCTGGTCGCCCACCACATCGCCGTGGACGGCGTGTCCACCCGGCTGCTCCTGTCCGATGTGGACACCGGCTACCGGCAGGCCCTGCGCGGTGACGCGGTCGACCTCGGCCCCAAGACCACGTCGTTCCGCCACTGGGCCGGGACGCTGCGGGAACACGTGCTGGCGGGCGGCTTCGACGACGAGCTGGCGCACTGGCGCGCCCTGCCGTCCGCGACCCCGCTGCCCGTCGACCTGCCCGGCGGGGACAACACCGCCGGATCGGCCCGCACGGTCACCGCGCGGCTGGACGCCGCCACCACCGACGCGCTGCTGCGCCGCGTCCCCGAGGTCTACCGCACGCGCGTCAACGACGTGCTGCTCACGGCGCTGGGCCGCGCGTTCGCCGCGTGGACCGGCAGCGCCACCCTGCTCGCGGAGCTGGAGGGCCACGGCCGCGAGGACCTGTTCGACGGCGTCGACCTGTCCCGCACCGCCGGGTGGTTCACCACCGCCTTCCCCGTCGCGGTCACCGTCGGCGAGGACTGGGCCGCCGACCTCAAGGCCGTCAAGGAACAGCTGCGAGCCGTGCCGCGCAACGGGATCGGCCACGGCGCGCTGCGCCACTTCGGCGGTCACGACCTCGGCCCGTCCCGTCCCGAGGTCGCCGTCAACTACCTCGGGCGCATCGAGGCGGGCGGCTCCGACGGCGTGCTGCGCGCCGTGCTGCCGCACCCCGGCGGGGTCGAGCGCGCCGACGACCAGCCGCGCGGCCACCTGCTGGAGGTCAACGCGCTCGTCGTGGACGACGAGCTGGAGTTCCGGCTCACCTACTCCGCCGCGCTGCACCGCGAGGACACCGCCACCGGCCTCGTGCGGGCGGTGCTCGACGCGCTGCGCGGCATCGTCGCGCACTGCGCCGAACCCGGCTCCGGCGGCGCGACCCCGTCGGACTTCCCGCTCGCCTCGCTCACCCAGGACGAGGTGGACGCGCTCGTCGGTGACGGCCGCGACGTCGAGGACGTCTACCCGCTCACCCCCATGCAGTCCGGCATGCTGTTCCACTCGCTGGCCGCCGCGGACGACCTGTACGCGGGACGGTTCAGCGCCGAGCTGGAGGGCGTGCCCGATCCCGCCGCGCTGGCCGCCGCGTGGCAGCGGGTCGTCGACCGCACCCCGGCGCTGCGCACCGCCGTGGTCTGGCAAGGGGTGCGCGAGCCCGTCCAGGTCGTGCACCGCCGCGCCGAGCTGCCCGTCACCCACCACGACCTGCGCGGCGACCCCGCCCGCGCCCAGCGGGAACTCGACCGGCTGTGGGAGGAGTTCGCCGCGCGGCCGCTCGACCTGGGCACCCCGCCGCTGCTGCGGCTGCACGTCGCCCGGCTCACCGACACCCGCGTGCGCCTGCTGTGGACCGCCCACCACCTGCTGATCGACGGCTGGAGCTTCGCCCACGTGCTGTCCGACGTGTTCGCCGAGCACGCCGGAGAGCCCACCCCGGCCCGCCGCCCCTACCGCGACCTGCTCGCGTGGCTCGCCGAGCAGGACCCCGCCGTCGCCGAGGCGCACTGGCGCGACGTCACGGCCGGGCTGACCTCGCCGACCCCGCTGCCGTTCGACCGCACCCCCGTGCGCGCCCACGAGTCCACCAGCAGCCGCGAGGTGCGCGGCGCGCTGTCGGCCGACGCCTCCCGACGGCTGCACGAGCGGGCCAGGGACGCCCGGCTCACCGTGAGCACGCTCGTGCAGGGCGCTTGGGCGCTGCTGCTGGCCCGCTACAGCGGCAGGGAGCGGGTGTGCTTCGGCGTCACCGTCTCCGGCCGCCCCGCCGACCTGCCCGGCTCCGACACCGCCGTCGGCCTGTTCATCAACACCGTGCCCGCCGTGGTCGACGTCGACGAGGACCGGCCGCTGCTGCCGTGGCTGCACGACGTGCAGCGCGCCCAGGTCGACGCCCGCCAGCACGAGCACCTCTCGCTGGCGGAGATCCAGGCCTGCTCGCCGCTGCCGCGCGGCACCGCGCTTTTCGACAGCGTCGTGGTGTTCCAGAACTTCCCCTACGACAACGACGAGGCCACCCGTCACGGCCTGCGCGTGCTCGACTACGGCGGCGAGGAGCGCACCAACTACGCCCTCACCGCCACGGCGCAGGCCACCCCCGACGAGGTCGGCCTCGCCGTCGGCTTCGACCCGGAGCTGTTCGACGAGGCCACCGCCGAGCGCGTGCTGGGCCACCTGGCCACCGTGCTGACCGCCGTCGCCGACGACCCCGACGTCACCCTGGCCGACCTGCCGCTGCTCACCGACGGCGAGCGCGACCTGCTCGCCGGGTGGAGCGGTGTGGTCGAGCAGGCCTCGCCGCCGCGCCCGGTGCACGAGGTGTTCGCCGCGCAGGTCGCCGCCACCCCGGACGCCACCGCCGTGGTGTGCGCCGACCGCGCGCTCACCTTCGCCGAACTGGACGCGGCCGCCAACCGGCTGGCCCACCACCTCGTCGGCCTCGGCGCGCGGCCCGGCGGCCTCGTCGGCGTGTGCCTGGAGCGCGGAGTGGACGCGGTCGTGGCGCTGCTGGCCGTGCTCAAGGCGGGCGCGGCGTTCGTGCCGCTGGACCCGGACTACCCGGCCGGGCTGCTGGAGACCATGCTCGCCGACGCGGGCACCGCCACCGTGCTCGCCCAGGACGGGCTGCCCGCACCCGTCGCCGACGCGCTGGCCCGCTCCGGCGCGCACGTCGTGCGCCCCGCCGCACTGGACCTGTCCGGCCTGCCCGACACCGCGCCGGACACCGCCGTGACCCCGGAGGACCTGGCCTACGTCGTCTACACCTCCGGCTCCACCGGCCGCCCCAAGGGCGTCATGGTCGAGCACCGCAACGTCGTGCACATGACCCGCTCCTGGGACGCCGCCTACGGCCTCACCGGAGCGTCGCCGCGCACCCTGTCGGTGTCCAGCCTGTCGGTCGACCTGTTCTTCGGCGACTTCCTGCTCTCCGCCCTGTTCGGCGGCACGATGGAGGTCGTCCCCTCCGCCTCGGTCGGCGACCCGGCCGTGCTGGTCGACCTGCTGGAGCGCGGCGGGGCCGACGTCATGGTCACCGTGCCCGCGCTGGCCCGCGCCATGGTCGCCGAGGCCGCGCGGCGCGGCAGGCGGCTCACCGGGCTGCGCGTGCTCATGGTCGGCTCCGAGGGCTGGCCCGCCCGCGACTCCCTGGAGGTCCTGGCGGGTGTCGGCGACGACACGGTGCTGGTCAACGCCTACGGCGCCACCGAGACCACGGTCGACTCGACGGCGTTCCGGGTGACCCCGGAGACGCCCACCGACGTGCCGTTCGTGCCGGTCGGCGTGCCGCTGTGGAACACCACCGCGTACGTGGTGGACCGCCACGACCGGCCGGTGCCGATCGGCGTGGCGGGCGAGGTCCTGATCGGCGGCGACGGCGTGGCGCGCGGGTACCGCAACCAGCCCGAGCTGTCCGCGGCCCGGTTCACCGCCGACCCGTTCCGGCCCGGCGGCCGGGTGTACCGGACCGGCGACGTCGCCCGGTGGCGGCCGGACGGGAACCTGGAGTTCGTCGGCCGGGCCGACGACCAGGTCAAGGTGCGCGGCTTCCGGGTCGAACTCGGCCAGGTCGAGTCCGTGCTGGTCCGGCACCCGCGGGTCGCCGCCGCGGCGGCCGCCGTCGTCCGCGACGGCGACCACGTCCGGCTGGTCGGCTACCTCGTGCCCGTCGGCGACGCCGTGGACGTGGCGGACCTCAAGGCGCACATGGCCGCGGGCCTGCCGGGACACGCCGTGCCGACCGCGTACGTCCGGCTGGACGCGCTGCCGCTGACGCCGAGCGGCACGGTGGACCGCCGCGCGCTGCCGAAGCCCGACGACGTCGGCACGCTCGGCAGCGGCGTCGAGCACGTGCCGCCGCGCACCGCGACCGAGACGGCCGTGGCCGCGATCTGGGCCGAGGTGCTGGGGCTGGACCCGGCCGGGATCGGTGTGCTGGACGACTTCTTCGACCTGGGCGGCGACTCGATCCGCAGCATCCGGATCGTCTCGCGGGTGCGCGCGGTGCTCGGCGTCACCCCGTCACCCCGCCAGCTGTTCGACACCCCGACGATCGAGGCGTTCGCGGCGGCCCTGTCCGCGGACGACACCCCGGACGCGGCGATCACCCCGATCGACCGGTCCGGACCGCTGCCGCTGTCGTTCGCCCAGCGGCGGCTGTGGTTCCTGAACGACTTCGAGCCCGACAGCACCGAGTACAACACCGTGTTCGGCTACCGCCTGCACGGCGACCTCGACCCCGCCGCCGTGCGCGCCGCGCTGACCGCGCTGGTGGAACGGCACGAAGCGCTGCGGACCACGTTCACCGACGTCGACGGCTTCGGCGTGCAGGTGATCCGGCCCGCCGTCGACGCGGACGTGGTGGAGGCCGACCTGACCGGCGCCGCGGAACCCGTTCTGCGGCAACGGCTCCGGGAGGAGGCGTCGAGGATCTTCGACCTGCGCACCGGACCGCTGTTCCGCGCGACCCTGTTCCGGCTGGGCCAGCGGGAGCACGTGTTCGCGCTGGTCATGCACCACATCGCCACCGACGGCTGGTCGATGGGCGTGCTCGCCGACGAGTTCGGCGCCTGCTACTCGGCCGCCGTGCGCGGCGAGTCGGCCGACCTCCCGGCGTTGCCGATCCAGTACGCGGACTACGCGGCCTGGCAGCGCGACCGCCTGACCGGACCAGACGCCGACCGACACCTCGACTACTGGCGCGACCGGCTGGCCGGGGTCACCCCGCTCGCCCTGCCGGTCGACCACCCGCGCCCGTCCGTCCGGGCGTCGGCGGGTGCGGTGCGGTTCGTCGACCTGCCCGCCGACGCCGTGGCCGCGCTCAAGGACCTGGCCCGCGAGCGGGGCGCCACGGTGTTCATGGCGCTGCTCGCCGCGACCAAGTTGCTGCTCGCGCGGTACTGCGGCCAGCGGGACATCACCGTGGGCACGGCGTCCTCCGGGCGGGACCGGGCCGAGTTGGAGGGCGTGGTCGGCTTCTTCGTCGACACGGTCGTCCTGCGGTCCGACGTGGACGAGGCGCTGTCGTTCACCGGGCTGCTCGGTCGCGTGCGGGACACCGTCCTAGGCGCGTTCACCCACGACGACGTCCCGTTCGAGCGGCTGGTCGACCTGGTCAGCCCCGAGCGCGACCCGAGCCGCAACCCACTGGCCGAGGTCATGGTCGTGCTGGACAACACCCCGTCCCACACGCCGGACCTGGCGGGTCTGCGGGCCGAACCGGAACCGGTCGTCGGCGACGACGTCAGCCACGACCTCACGTTCGACTACTTCGACCGGGACGGTGAACTCGTGCTGGCCATCGGCTACAGCACGACCCTGTTCGACGAGTCCACGGTGGACCGGATGGCGGGCCACCTGGTCGCGTTGCTGACCTCGGTGGCCGCTGCGCCGGACCGGCCGCTGCTGGACGTGCCGGTGCTCGGCGAGGCGGAACGCCGCCGGGTCGTGGAGGACTGGAACGCGACCGACCACCCGGACGAGTGGGAGTCGGTGACCACCGTGTTCGAGCGGCAGGCCACGGCCACTCCGGACGAGGTGGCGCTGGTGGGGCTGGACGCCACGCTGACGTTCGCCGAGCTGAACGCGCGGGCGAACCGGCTGGCCCACCACCTCGTCGAGCGCGGCGCGGGCCCGGAGACGGTCGTGGGCATCCAGTGCCCGCGCACGACCGACTTCGTCGTGTCGATGCTCGCGGTCTGGAAGGCGGGCGCGGCGTACCTGCCGATCGACCCGGAGCTGCCCGCGCGGCGGATCGACCTGATGCTGGACGACGCGAAACCCGTGCTGGTATTGACCGGTGGCGAGGCCGACGCCTGCGCCGGGCACCCGGCGACCGACCCGGAACCCCGGGCACGGGCGGAGAACCCGGCGTACGTGATCTACACGTCCGGTTCCACCGGCACGCCCAAGGGCGTCGTCGTGGAGCACCGCGGCCTGACCAACCTGTTCCGCGACCACCGCGCCGAACTCGTCCGCCGCGAGGCGGAGGGGCGGATGCGGATGGCCGTGACCGCCGCGTTCTCGTTCGACACCTCCCTGGAGGGCGTGCTGTGGCTGCTCGACGGCCACGAGCTGCACGTGATCGGCGAGGACCTGCGCCGCGAGCCGGACGAGCTGGTCGAGTACATCGCCCGACGGCGGATCGACGTGCTCGACCTGACGCCGACCTACGCGGGTGAGCTGGTGTCGGCCGGCCTGCTCGACCCCGACGGGCACGTCCCCGGTGTGCTGATGCTCGGCGGCGAGGCCGTCGGCGAGGCGCTGTGGCGCGAGCTGGCCGACTCGACCGCCACCACGGCCCACAACTTCTACGGTCCGACCGAGTTCACCGTCGACGCGCTGAGCTGCGCGCTGACCGGCCACGACCGGCCGGTGATCGGCCGTCCGCTGTGGAACACCCGCGCCTACCTGCTCGACGCGTCGCTGCGGCCGGTGCCGGTGGGCGTGTCCGGCGAGCTGTACCTCGCCGGGGTCCAGTTGGCGCGCGGCTACCTGAACCGGCCCGGCCTCACTGCGGGGCGGTTCACCGCCGACCCGTTCGGGCCCGCCGGCTCGCGCATGTACCGCACCGGCGACCTCGGCCGGTGGCTGCCGGACGGCACGGTCGAGTACCTCGGCCGCTCCGACGACCAGGTGAAGATCCGGGGCTTCCGGATCGAACCGGGGGAGGTCGAGGTCGTCCTCGCCGGTCACCCCGAGGTGTCCCACGTGGCCGCGGTGGTCCGGGACGACCTGGCGGGCGTCCCGCAGCTCGTGGCGTACGTGGTGCCGACCCCCGGCGGCGAGCCGTCGGCGGCGGACCTGCGGGACTTCGCCAGGCGGTCGCTGCCCGCCTACCAGGTGCCCGCGTTCTTCGTCGCGCTCGACCGGATCCCCCTGACGGTCAACGGGAAGGTGGACCGGGCGGCGCTGCCCGCCCCGGACGGAGCCGCCACCGGGGCGGTCCACGTCGCCCCGCGAGGCGAGACCGAGACGACGCTGGTCGGGATCTGGGCCGAGGTCCTCGGCCTCGACCCGGTCCGCGTCGGCGTGGAGGACAACTTCTTCGACCTGGGCGGCGACTCGATCCTGAGCATCCAGGTCGTGGTCAAGGCCAGGCGGGCGGGCGTCCGGTTCTCGTCGAAGGACCTGTTCCTCAACCAGACGGTCGCGCGGCTCGCCCGCGTGGCCACGCCGGACGCGCCCGGAACGGCCGACTGCGCACCCGTGCACGGTCCGGTCGCGCTCACGCCGATCCAGCACGACTTCTTCGACGTCTACCGGACGCCGCCGCACCGGCTGACCCAGTCGACCCTGGTCGAACTGACCGGTGAGCTGGACGAACCCGCGCTGCGCCGGGCGTTGACCGCGCTCGTCCGGCACCACGACGCGCTCCGGATGCGCTTCGAGGCCGGCCCGGACGGCTGGCGGCAGCACAACGCCGCCGTGGAGCACACGGAATCCCTGCGCCGGATCGACCTGTCCACCGCCGACCCGGCCGACCGGCTGGTGGCGGCGGAGAAGGCGGCCGCCGACGCCGAGTCGGGCCTCGACCTCACCGCCGGGCCGCTGCTGGCCGCGCGGCTGTTCGACTTCGGGCCCGGCGAACGGCCGTGGCTGTTCCTCACCGTGCACCACCTGGTGGTGGACGCGGTGTCGTGGCGGATCCTCACCGAGGACCTGGAGGAGGCTTACGGGCAGGCGCACGCGGGCAAGCCCGTGGACCTCGGGGCGAAGACGACCTCGTTCCAGCGCTGGGCCGGTCTGCTCGACCGGCACGTGGCCGACGGGGGAGTCGACGACGAGATCGGCCACTGGTCGGCGCTCCCGGCGTCCGCGCCGCTGCCGGTCGACGGGGACGGGCCGAACACCGCGGGCTCGATCGGCACGGTGTCGGTCGCGCTGACCGCGGCGGAGACGGCGACGCTGCTGCGGGAGGTCCCGGCCAGGTTCCGCACGTCGGTCAACGACGTGCTGCTGACCGCGCTGGCGGCGGCGATCGGCCGGTGGACCGGGGCCGGGAAGGTGTCGATCGACCTGGAGGGCCACGGCCGCGAGGAGATCTTCGACGGCGTGGACCTGTCCCGCACGGTCGGCTGGTTCACCTCGGAGTACCCGGTGGTGCTCGACGTGCCGTCCGGCCCGTGGCCCGCGGCGGTGAAGGCCGTGCGGCGGACGCTGCGCGCCGTCCCCGGCAAGGGGCTCGGCCACGGCCTGCTGCGCAGGCTGCGGGGCACACCGGACCTGCCGGGCAAGTCCGAGGTGCTGTTCAACTACCACGGCCAGGTCGACGGAACGCCGTCCACCGAGCCCGGTGCGCTCTACCACGCGTTCCGCGACCCCATCGGCAGCGAGCAGGACGCGGCCGGACCGCGCACCCACCTGGTCGAGGTCGTCGGAGCCGCGAAGGACGGCGTGCTCGCGTTCGAGTGGTACTTCTCCGGCAACGTCCACGACCCCTCCACGGTGCGCCGCGTGGCGGAGGACTTCCGGAACGCCCTGCGGTCCGTCGCCGCCCACCTGGAGGAACGATGACGACATCGGTCGAGACCGACCTGGCCGGACTGGCGGCCGCCGCCGGAGTGCCCGGAGCCCAGTTCGCGGTGCGCCTCGGCGGCCGGACGGCGGTGTCCCACAGCGGCGCCGGGATCGGCCGGGACACCGCGTTCCCGTTGGGGTCGCTGACGAAGCCGTTCACGGCCGCGCTGGCGATGCTGCTCGTGGACGACGGCGACCTGCACCTGGACGAGCGGCAGCCCCAGGGCTGGACCCTGCGGCACCTGCTGACCCACACCAGCGGCCTGGCGTCCAACGTCGACGAGGACGCCGAGCACACCGCCGACCGGCGCGCGTGGGTCGCGCGCCACTGCGGGCCCGCGGACCTGGTGCACCGGCCGGGATCCGCGTTCTCCTACTCCAACATCGGCTACACGGTCGTCGGGCAGATGATCGAGGACGCCACCGGGATGTCGTGGGAGGAGGCCGTCGGGTCGATCCTGCTGCGACCGCTGGGCATCGAGCCCGTGTTCGTCGGAGGACGGGCGCCCGCGCGACCGGTCGCCGTCGGCCACTCGTTCGGCGGCAGGCGGATCGAGGAGCAGTCCGTGATCCCGGTCGAGGCGCCCAACGGCGGCCTCGCGCTGAGCGCCGCCGACCTGGTCGCGTTCGCCGTGTCCTGCGTCGACGACCTGGCACCGATGTTCACCGACAACCTGGCGGACGTCCCGATCGGCCCGTACGGCATGGCCGACGGCTGGGGCCTCGGCTGGGCTGCCTACCAGGACTGGTTCGGCCACGACGGGTCCGGCGACGGCACCTCGTGCCACCTGAGGGTCGACCCGCGCACCGGCGACGCCGTCGCGCTGACCACGAACTCCGCCACCGGGCGGGACCTGTGGGAACGGCTGCTGGGCACGCTCGACGTGCGGGTCCCGGACCACCCGACGCCGTCCTCACCCGCGGTGCCGGGCCACGGCCCGACCGCGTGCGTCGGCCGGTTCGTCAACGGCCCCATGGACTTCACCGTCACCCGGCACGCCGACGGCGGGCTCGCCACGGCCACCGGCGACCGGCTGGAGTTCCTCGGCGAACTGCGGTTCGTGCTGACCGGCACGTCCCGGTTCGACGGCCGGTTCCTCCGCGACCCGCGGTCGGGGGAGATAGATCTGCTCCAGGTCACCGGCAGGCTCGCCCGCCGAAAAGACAAGTGAGGTCACTGGTGGTCTCGACCCCCGCCGAAACGCCCACCCGGTTGTCCCGCAACCGGAACTACAACATCCTGTGGAGCAGCCTGCTCTTCTCCGAACTCGGCACCGAGATCACGTTCGTCGCCTTCCCGCTGCTGATCCTGGCGGTCGGCGGCTCGGCGTGGCAGAT
>DATMCA010000151.1:0-6366 GCA_035559015.1 Umezawaea sp.
CGCGCGTGCGGCACCGCCACCGTCACGACGTCCCGGCACGGGTTCCCCGGCAATGGCGCCACCCAGTCGTCCTCGGCCAGGTCGCGCGGCTCGATCGTGGTCCGCTCGGCCAACCGGTGGTCGGCGGGCACGACCACGTCGAACGGCTCGTTGTACAGCGGGAACCGGGTCATCCGCACGTCATCGGGCCGGTAGTCCTCGGTGATCGCCAGGTCGACCTCGCCGTCCAGCAGCAGCGGCAGGCTCGCGTGCCCCTCGACGTCCCGGACCACGATCGTCAACTCCGGCGCGCTCCGCCGCAGCGAAGCGATGGCCGGCGCCACCACCTGGCTGATCGCCGACGCGAAACCGGCGACCTTCACCTGCCCGGCGACCCCGTCGGCGAACGACGCCAACGACGCCTCCGCCCGCTCCAGCTCCGCGGCGACCGCGTTGGCGTGCCCGACCAGCAACTCCCCCGCGGCGGTCAACGACACCCGCCGCCCCCGCCGCCGCAACAACTCCTGCCCCGTCTCCGCCTCCAACGCGGCGAGCTGCTGCGACACCGCGGACGGCGTCAGGTGCAACGCCTTCCCAGCCGCCGTCACGGTGCCGTGGTCGGCCAGCGCCCGCAGCACGGGCAGTCGTCGAGGATCGATCACCGCCCTATCGTGCCCCGTGACCTCGGATCGGGCGCCCTGCTCGTGCGGTCGGCGCTCAACCGGCCAGGCAGGAGGGGACCGCGATCACAACGAGTTGCGCTTCACGGCGACCCTCGAAGCCCTTTCGACGGCCCGCGTCCCACCGGACACCCGTTCGACCGCCGGTGACTGGGGGCTGAGCCGGTTCTTGATGTAGAGGCTGCGGTAGCCCACGGCGATCTTGCCCTCCCGGCTGAGTTTCCTGAGGGCCTTGCCGACAGCGGGCTGAGACGCGCCGATGGCAGCCGCGTAGTCGCTTCTGCGAGCTGCTGATCGACGAGCCGGTGCCGGCCGGAGGCGTCGTCGTGGTGCTCGACGTCGTGTTGTTCGACGTCGTGTTGTTCGACGTGTTCACGGTCGTGGCCGTCGTGCTGATTAGCTCCAGCAGCTTCGTGTGCTCCTGGGACAGGTCGACGTGGCCGTCGTCCGCGGAAACCTTCGGGAGCGCGACCCCGGCCTTCTCCAGCGCGTCCTTGGCCTCGTTGACCTTGCCTTCGCGCAGTGCGGCGCGGGCGTCACCGTGCCCCGACCAGGGTGCCGAGCAGTCGCAGGCGTTCCTCGGACGGCGATCCGGGGTCGGCGTGGTAGGTGATCAGCACCTGGCCGGATTCGGGTAGCACGAGCTTCTCGTACCGCAGGTCCAGTGGGCCGACCTGGGGGTGCAGGAGTTCGGTGAGGCCGCTCGACTTCTGCCGCACGTCGTGGCGTGCCCAGAGGGTGCGGAAGCGTTCGCTGTGCAGGCTCAGTTCGCCGATGAGGGTGACCAGGCGCGGGTCGTCCGCCTCGGAGCCGAGGACGGACCGCAGGTACGGGACGACCTTGGCGGTCATGCCGTCCCAGTCGCGGTAGAAGGAGCGCATGCCCGGTTCGAGGAACGCCGCCCGCAGGGTGTTCGCGCCGGGTGCGAAGAACGGGGACAGGGCGGTGGCCAGCGGGTTCGCCGCGAGCACGGTCATGGTCCTGCCCTGCACGTAGGCGGGGGTGGTCGTCCAGTTGTCGATCAGGTTCCGGACGCTCGTGCTGACCTTCTCCGCCTTCGGCGCCCACCGCCGCTTGGGCGGCACGGGGTGGGCGAGCGCGTGCAGGTAGGCCGAGGCCTCGGTGTCCAGTCGCAGCGCGGACGCGATGCTGGCCAGGACCTGGTCGGACGGGTGCTGGTCGCGGCCCTGCTCCAGTCGCAGGTAGTACTCGGCGCTGATGCCCGCGAGCAGGGCGACCTCCTCGCGCCGCAGCCCCGGCACCCGCCGCCGCTCCCCCGCGGGCAGGCCGACGTCGGTCGGGCGGACCAGCTCCCGCCGCGCCCGCAGGTAGTCGCCGAGTGTGCTGCTCAGGGCCATGCGATCGACAGTAACCCGGTCGCGCCCGCCGTTCCTGTCCCTGCGGGCACCAGGGTTCGCGGGGACCTGGTTGGGCCGTTCGGGGCAGCGCAGGATCGACGCCATGACCACTCCTCTCGGCTTCTCCTCCACCACCGACGACGTCCTGGCGGACGTCGACCTCACCGGCAAGCGGGCGGTGGTGACCGGCGCGTCGTCGGGCATCGGCGTCGAGACCGCGCGGGCGTTGGCGAGCGCGGGCGCGGAGGTCGTCCTGGCGGTGCGCCGGAACGGCCCCGAGACGGCCGCGCTGATCACCGAGCGGACGGGCAACCCGCTGGTCAGCGCCCGCCACCTGGAACTGGCCGACCCGGCGTCGGTGGCCGCGTTCGTCCGAGACTGGACCGGACCGCTGCACGTCCTGGTGAACAACGCCGGGATCATGGCCGTCCCGGAGCGCCTGCTCACGCCGCAGGGCCACGAGGTGCAGTTCGCCACGAACTTCCTCGGCCACTTCGCCCTGACCACGGGCCTGCACGCGGCGCTGGCGGCCGTCGGCGCCAGGGTCGTGTCGCTCAGCTCGAACGGCCACCACTTCTCCGACGTCATCTACGACGACTTGGCCTTCGAGCGCCGCCCGTACGACCCGTGGCTCGCCTACGGCCAGTCGAAGACCGCCGACGTGCTGCTGGCGGTGGGCGTGACGAGTCGCTGGGCGGACGAGGGGATCTTCGCCAACGCCGTCAACCCCGGTGCCATCGCGACCGGCCTGCAGAAGCACACGGGTGGTCTGCGGACGCCCGTGGAGAAGCGCAAGACCATCGCCCAAGGCGCGGCCACGTCCGTGCTGCTGGCGGCGTCACCACTGGTCGAAGGGGTCGGCGGGCGCTACTTCGAGGACTGCGCGGAGTCGCCCGTGCTGGTCGGCGAGCCGGTGCTGTTCGGCGGTGGCGTCGCGCCGTGGGCGGTCGACGCGGACAACGCCGACAGGCTCTGGGACGTGGCCTCGCGGCTCTGAGGCGTGGCCCAGCTCGACAGGATCTTGAGCTTCTCCTCCGACGGCGACCCGGTGTCGGCGGTGTAGACGATCAACGACGTGCCGGGGTCCGTGGGCGGCACCAGCGACTCGTAGTTGATCGTCATGACGCCCACGGCGTCGTGGTGGAACCGCTTGGTCCCGTGCGTGTGCTGGAAGACCCGGTACGCGGCCCAGTACCGGGCGAACTCCGGTGACCTGGTGCTCAGCTCGCCGACCAGCGCGGCCAGCAGCGGGTCGTCCGGGTCCTGGCCTCCGGCGACCCGCAGGATCGCCACCATCTGCTCGGCGATCACGGCCCAGTCCGGGTACACCGACCGCGCCTTCGGGTTCAGGAACATCCACCGCGCCATGTTCCGCTCGGCGGGCGGCACGGCATCGAAGTCGTCGATGAGGACCTTGCCCATCCGGTTGATCGCGACCACCTCCAGCCGCGGCCCGTGCAGCACGGCGGGCGTCGGGTCCAGCGCGTCGATCATCGTCCGCAGGGCCTGCCGGGCCCGAACCGGCTTGGCGGGCGGGCGGCGGGCCTTCGACGACGGCTTGACCAGGTCGAACAGGTGGTGCCGCTCCAGGTCGTCCAGCCGCAGCGCGTCGGCCACGGCGCCGAGCACCTGGTCGGACACGTTCCGGGCCCGCCCCTGCTCCAACCGGTTGTAGTAGTCCACGCTCACGCCCGCCAGCAGCGCCAGCTCCTCGCGCCGCAGCCCCGCGACCCGCCTGCTGCCGGACCGCCACGGCAGGCCCACGTCGTCCGGCGTCAGCCGAGCGCGGCGGGAGCGGAGGAACTCTCGGAGCTCGTTCGGCTGGGTCATGGACCTCATTGTGCGGACGTCGGAACACCCGCGCGAGGGCGAAGGGGGCACTGGTGGTGCCAGGTCCAGCGGTGCCCGCCAGCCGGTTCCGCGGGGCCTCCGCGGGCCGTTGACTCAGGACGTCAGCCGGAACGAAGGAGCCGTCCCAGTGCCCATGCCAGCCAATCCCCCGAAGAACCCGGCCAGCCCGTTCGCCTCGTTCGGCGGCCACCACATCGGCATCCGCGTCCCCGACTACGAGGCCGCGAAGGCCTGGTACGTCGAGAAGCTCGACTTCCGCGTGCTCCAGGAGTGGCCGTACGGCGACCTGAGGCTCGCCTACCTCAGCCCGCCCAACGACGACGACTTCCACTTCGAGCTGCTCGCGGGCCCGGTGCCGTCCCCCAAGCCGGTGCTCGACGACCTCGCCGAGAGCCTGACCTTCGGCGGCTACCAGCACGTCTGCGTCCACGTCGACAGCGTCGACGCCGCGCGGGACGAACTCGTCCGGCGCGGCGTCGACGTCGTCGGCGAGCCCTTCGAGATCGAGCAGATCAGCCGCAGGCTCGCGTTCTTCCGCGACCCGTGGGGCAACATGTTCGAACTCTCGGAGACCCTGCCGGGAGCGGGTGCGTGAGCTACATCCGGGCGCGGGCCGCCACGAACGCGTCGACGGCCCGGTTCACGTCCGCCGTCGTGTGACCGGCGGACATCTGGGTGCGGATGCGGGCCTTGCCGTGCGGCACCACCGGGTAGGAGAAGCCGATCACGTAGACGCCCTGCTCCAGCAGCAGATCGGCCATCCGCCCGGCCTCCGCGGCGTCGCCGATCATCACCGGGATGATCGGGTGCTCGCCGGGCAGCAGGTCGAAGCCCTCGTCGGTCATCCGCGCGCGGAACAGCGCCGAGTTCTCCCGCAACTTGGTCAGCAGCTCGCCGGAGGAGCTGATCAGGTCCAGCGCGGCGATCGACGCGGCGGTGATCGACGGCGCGAGCGAGTTGGAGAACAGGTAGGGGCGGGAGCGCTGGCGGAGCATCTCCACGATCTCGCGGCGGCCGGACACGTATCCGCCGGAGGCTCCGCCCAGCGCCTTGCCGAGGGTGCCGGTGACGATGTCGACCCGGTCCTGGACGCCGAACAGCTCGGGTGTGCCGCCGCCGTTCGGGCCGGTGAAGCCGACGGCGTGCGAGTCGTCGACCATGACCAGCGCGTCGTACCGCTCGGCCAGGTCGCAGATCTCGTCGAGCGGCGCGAGGTAGCCGTCCATGGAGAACACGCCGTCGGTCGCGATGAGCCGGTAGCGGGCGTCGGCGGCGTCCTTGAGCTGCCGCTCCAGGTCGTCCAGGTCGCGGTTCCGGTAGCGGAAGCGCTTGGCCTTGCAGAGCCGGACGCCGTCGATGATCGACGCGTGGTTCAGCTCGTCGGAGATCACCGCGTCCTGGTCGGTCAGCAGCGTCTCGAACAGGCCGCCGTTGGCGTCGAAGCAGGAGCTGTAGAGGATCGTGTCCTCGGTGCCGAGGAACTCCGCCAACCTGGCTTCGAGCCGCTTGTGCGGTTCCTGCGTGCCGCAGATGAACCGCACCGACGCCATGCCGAAGCCCCAGCGGTCCAGCGCGTCCTTGGCGGCGTCGACCAGCACGGGGTGGTCGGCCAGGCCCAGGTAGTTGTTGGCGCAGAAGTTCAGCACCTCGTCGCCGTCGCCGACCCGCACCTCGGCGTTCTGCGGGCTGCCGATGACCCGCTCGGCCTTGTACAGACCGGCCGCCCTGATGTCCTCGATCCCCGCGAGCAGGTCGTCCTTCATCGCGCCGTACATCAGGCCTCCGTCCAGTCGAGCACGACCTTGCCGCACTTGCCTTCACGGGCTGTCGCGAACGCTTCCGCGTGGTCGCGGTAGCCGAACTTGTGGGTGATCACCGGGGTCAGGTCGAGGCCGCGCTGGAGCAGCACGGACATCGAGTACCAGGTCTCGAACATCTCCCGGCCGTAGATGCCCTTGATGGTCAGCATGTTCAACACCACGGTGGCGAAGTCGATGCTGATCTCGTCGGCCGGCAGACCGAGCATCGCGATCCGTCCGCCGTGGGTCATCTGGCTGATCATCTCGCGCAGCGCGTGTGGGCTCCCCGACATCTCCAGGCCGACATCGAAGCCTTCGTGCATGTCCAGTTCACGTTGCGCGTCGGCCAGTCGCTCATGTCCGACGTTCACCGCACGGCTGACCCCCAGGGAGCGGGCCAGGGCCAGCCGGTCCTCGCTCAGGTCGGTGATCACCACGTGCCGGGCCCCCGCGTGCTTGCTGACCATCGCGGCCATGATGCCGATCGGCCCGGCCCCGGTGACCAGTACGTCCTCGCCCAGCATCGGAAAGGCCAAAGCCGTGTGCACCGCATTGCCGAACGGGTCGAAGATCGCCGCCACGCCCCAGTCGATCGGATGCCGGTGCACCCAGGCATTGCCCGACGGAATGGCCACGTACTCGGCGAACGCCCCCTCCACCTGTACGCCGATGCCCCGAGTGTGGATGCAGAGATGGCGG
>DATMCA010000152.1:0-5926 GCA_035559015.1 Umezawaea sp.
ACCGTGGCGGTGACGCGATCTCCGTGGCGCAGCACGTGTTCGGTGAGGTGGCGACCCAGTCCGCCGGAGGCCCCGGTGATGAACCAGTGGCGGACGTCCGTGTTCACGGGAGTGGGCACGCGGGCCTCCTGGCAGTGGTAAGCGGAGCAAGTTCCGTTTACCCTTCAAGCGGAGCGCACTCCGGAACGCCAGCCGGAGGGATCAGCCGGGGACGTCCATGCGCTGGGTGCCGATGACCGACAACAGCCGCAGCGCCTCCTCCGAGGGCGAGCCGGGGGCGGCGGTGTAGATCACGACGCGCTGGTCCTGCGCGGTGACGTCCAGGGCGTCGCAGTCGACCGTGACGGGGCCGACCAGCGGGTGCTGGAACGTCTTGCGCAGGGCGTGCCGCCCGCTCACGTCGTGGGACTCCCACAGCCGGGCGAACTCCTCGCTGCCCGCGAGCAGCTCGGCGACCAGCTGGGAGGTCTCCGGGTCGTCGGGGTAGCGGGCGGCGGTGGCGCGCAGCTGACGGGCGGCGCCGCGGGCGAACTCGTCGGCGTCGGACACCCCGAAGAGCCTGCGCCCGCCGGGGTGCGGGCCGAGGAAGACCCGGCGCACGAGGTTGCGATCACGCCGGGGGACCGCGGAGAAGTCCTCCATCAACGCGGCGGCGAGGTCGTTCCAGGCGATCACCTCCTGCGTCGCCGACGTCACGAACACCGCCGCCAGCGGGAGCCGGTGCAGCAGGTGCAGGATGCCGGGCCGCACCACCCGCGACGGCCCGGACGGCGGCGCCGGTGGCGCGCCCGCGAGGTGGTGGAGGTGGTCGCGCTCGGCGTCGGACAGCCGCAGCGCCCGCGACAGCCCGGCCAGCACCTCGCGGGACGGGCGCGGGGCGCGGGCCTGCTCCAGCCGCGTGTAGTACTCCGTGGAGATGTACGCCAGCCGCGCGGCCTCCTCGCGGCGCAGCCCCGGCGTGCGGCGACGCGGTCCGGCGGGCAGGCCCACGTCGGCGGGGGTGATCCGCTCGCGCCTGGTGCGCAGGAAGGCCGCCAGCTCGTCTCTGTCCACGCCCCCAGTGTGCTCGCGGGGGATGGGCCCAGCCAGGTACTGGCGGTGCCTGGTTGGGCGCCGCGCACCGGCACAGGCTCGTCCCATGACCACCACACCCACCGCTCCTCCCATCGGCCTGCTCGCGGACAAGGTCGCCTTCATCACCGGCGCCGGACGTGGCATCGGCGCCGCGGCGGCGCGGCTGTTCGCCCGCGAAGGGGCACGCGTGCTGCTCGCCGCCCGCACGGAGGACCAGCTCAAGGCCGTGACCGAGGAGGTCCGGGCCGCGGGCGGCACCGCGGACTACGTGCTGTGCGACCTGGCCGACGCCGACAGCGTCCGGGCGGCCGTGCAGCGCACCGTGGACGTCTACGGCAGGCTCGACGTCGCCTTCAACAACGGAGCGGCGTTCGTGCCGCCCAACCCGATGGACCTCGTTCCGGAGGCCGACTTCGACCACCTGTACGCGGTGAACCTCAGGGGTCCGTGGCTCGCGATGGTCGCCGAGGTCGCCGCCATCCGCGCCGGAGCGGGCGTCGGCGCGATCGTCAACAACTCCAGCGTCGGCAGCCTGATGGGCAACCCCCGACTGCCCGCCTACGGGGCGATGAAGCGCGCGCTCAACAGCCTCACCGAGTCCGCCGCCGTCACCTACGGCCCGGAGGGCATCCGGGTCAACGCCGTCGCCCCCGGCAACACCGCGACCGAGATGATGGACACCTGGGTGTCGCACGCGCCCGACCTGCCCGAGCTGCTGGTCGCGAGCACACCGCTGGGGCGCGGGGCCGACCCGTCCGAGATCGCCGAGGCGGCCGCGTGGCTGCTGAGCGACCGCGCGTCCTTCGTGACCGGGACGGTGCTGAGGGTCGACGGCGGGGCTCGCGCCTGACCGTTCGGACGGGCGGGCTCACCCTCTCCCGTCCGGGAGGAGAACTCCCGCGCATCGCGAAACAGGGCCGGGCGGAACACGGCCGTGTTCTCGCGCGAGAATCGCGGCACGCGTGGTTCGGAACGGAATATTCCGATCGCACAACCACCGCGGCAGGGCGTCGCGGGACTCGCCGGCAGCGCTGAATAGACCGGCTGGTCGCCTTTGCCGTCATTGTGGGGGAGTCGATCAGCCGGCTTGCGCTGCAAGCCTCTGAACAGCGGATACGTCGGAGTGCGGTCCGGGTCGGGCGTGTCACGCCAGGGGTGTTTGCGCATGTCAAACCCCGGATGGACGCCTTTGGACCACGGGTGCCGCGCGGAATGGGAGCCGTGATTCGGTCGAGCAACTTCCTATTATTACGGAACGTGGTATATCCGTTAGGTATGTGAATTTGGCTGTTTTCGGACGTGTTCATAGCCCGGATCCCGGGTGAACCGATATGCAACCGACGCCTGACGGGTCGGCGCTCAGCGCGCGGACCTGTGGTATCAGGTGCGCCTGACCAGGCCGTTCGGTGTCCAGGTAGATCCATTCAGATGATTTGACCTGCGTTCTTCGTCCACCGGCGATGCTCCGGGCCGATGGTGACGGTGTTTCGGGAGGCCTTTGTTCGGTCGGGCGATGACCGACCGGCCATCCCCATCCTGATTAGCCCGTCCAGCTCAAATTCGGGCTCTGAACGGCACAAAGTTCGAAGGTCGGCGGTACTTCGACAGGCAGTGTGACGCATATCACACTTCCCTTTTATTTCCGGGGAACTACCGTTGGGTAACTTTCGCCGTCCTGAGACCTGCGTCACGTCATGGGAGGACTCTTGCGACACCATGCTGGGTTCTGCGCGCCCGGAATAACGGCGGCGAAGGCATGACACAGCTTTCCGTTGTCGTGCCCGTGCGCAATGAGGAGTCGCGGCTGTCGGCCACGCTGTCCGCGCTCACGGCGGCGCTCGCCGCCACCCGCCAGTCGTGCGAGATCGTCGTGGTCGACAACACCAGCACCGACCGCAGCGGCGACGTCGCCCGCGAGCACGGCTCCGGATCGGTCCCGGTGCGGCTGATCCGCTGCGACCAACCGGGGAAGGGCGCGGCGGTGCGGACCGGGGTGCTGCGGACCGACAGCCGCTACGTCGGCTTCTGCGACGCGGACCTCGCGACCGACATGGCCGCGCTGGCGCCGACGCTCCGGTTCCTGAACACCGGTGTGAACGTGGTCGTCGGATCGCGGGCGCACCCGAACTCGATCGTGCGGGCGAGGCACACCCAGGTCCGGCAGGCGGGCGCGTGGGCGTTCCGGCACGCGGCGGGCGCGATCGTGCCGGGGGTCGGCGACACCCAGTGCGGCTACAAGTTCTTCGACCGGTACACGGCCGACGCGATCTTCCGCCCGCTGCGCACGCCGGGGTGGGCGTTCGACGTCGAACTGCTCGCCAGGGCCCAACGGATCGGCGCCATGATCGTCGAACTCCCGGTGAGCTGGACGGACGTGCCGGGGTCCACGTTCCGCCCGATGCGCGACGGCTACCGCAGCTTCGCCGCGCTCGCCAGGATCCGGGCGATCCTCGGCGCGGAGAAGGCGCCCGCCGTCGTCCCGGCCATGGCACCCGTGGCGGAGGTGGCCTGAGTGAGACCACCGCTCAACGGGGCGCGGGTGGTAGTGGTGAACTGGCGCGACCGCGGGCACCCGCACGCCGGTGGCGCCGAGGAGTACGCCGCGCGCGTGGCGGACGCGATGACCGCCGCGGGCGCGCAGGTCACCTTCCTCACGGCCAGGGGTGAGGGGCAGGACGGCGGCGACGGGACGACCGTGCGCCGCGGCGGCCGGTGGACCGTGTACTTCTGGGCGCTGTTCTGGCTGCTGCGCAACCGGAACCGCGTCGACCTGGTGATCGACTGCCAGAACGGGATCCCCTTCTTCAGCCCCCTCGTGGTCGCCAGGTGGACGAAGGTCGTGCTCGTCATGCACCACGTGCACGACAAGCAGTTCGCCGTGCACTTCCCGCCGTGGCTGGCCCGGATCGGGCGCTGGCTGGAAGGCCCGGCCGCGCGCCGGGTCTACCGCCGCGCGGTGACGGTCGCCGTGTCGCGGTCGACCGTGCGCGCGATGCGCGACCGCCTCGGCTGGCGCGGCCGGATCTTCGTGGTGCCCAACGGAACGGTCCACCCGTCGGCGGCGGACGGCCCGCGCTCCCCGCACCCCTCGCTGGTGTGCCTGGGGCGGCTCGTCACGCACAAGCGGGTCGATCGGCTGATCGAGGTCGTCGGGACGCTGCGCGGCCACTGGCCCGGTCTGCGCCTGCACGTGATCGGCCGCGGCCCGGACGAGGCCACCGTGCGCGAGGCGGCGGCGCCGTTCGCGGACTCCGTCGTGGTGCACGGTTTCGTCGACGACTCGATGAAAAGCGCTCTGCTGCGGGAATCCTGGCTCAACGTCACCCTGTCGGACGGCGAAGGCTGGGGGCTCGCCGTGATCGAGGCGGCCGCGCACGGCGTCCCGACCGTCTGCCGCGAGGTCGACGGGCTGCGCGACTCCGTGCGGCACGCCGAGACCGGCTGGCTGGTGCGGGGCGACGAGGACGTCGGCGGAGCGATCCACGACGCGCTCACCCTGCTGGCCCGGCCCGACGACGCCACGGCCGTGGCCGACGCGTGCCGGGCGTGGGCCGCCCGGTTCGACTGGGCGGCCAGTGGACGGATGTTCGTCGCCGTGGTCTCCACCCTGCTCGACAGTTCAACCACGGGCCGCGTCGGCGGCCCAGCTCCTGAGGAGGACCTTTGCGACGCGTTGTGACCTTAGTCGTGCTCGGACTCGGCGTGTTCGCGATCGCGACCGGGCTGTTGCTGCGGTTCTACGCCTATCCGGCCCTCGCGAAGATCCCGCACGACCCCAAGACGTCGGCCGTGGCCCAGGGCAGCGGCATCACCGCGCTGGTCTACGTGGAGAAGAGCGGATCGCCGACGCAGCCGGAGATCCGCAAGAACCTCAACCTGACGTCGAGCACGTTCGTCTCCGGCGACCTGCGGGCGCCCGAGGTCTCGGCCGACGGCGGGGTGACCTCGTGGATCGAGGCCACGCGCATCACGGACGACCGGGACGGGACGACGCTCAGCGCGAGCGTGCGCGAACTCTGCCTGGACAGGTTCAGCGCGGAGGCCGTCGCGCCCTGCACCAACCAGTACCTCCAGAAGGCCAAGGTGGAGGGCAAGGACACCAAGATCCCCGGCACCCGCGGCCAGGCGCAGTTCCCCGGCCTGAACTTCAAGTTCCCCTTCCAGACCGAGAAGCGGACCTACCCCTGGTACGACACCGGGGTGAGCAAGCAGGTCGACGCCAAGTTCGACGGCGACGACGAGGTGCAAGGCCTTCCGGTGTACCGGTTCAAGGTCTCCGTGCCGCCCACCGACGTCGACGGCCGGGACGTGCCCGGCTCACTGGTCGACAGGCCCGAGGCGACGGTCTCGGTCAGGCTGCACTACCAGGTGGACAAGACGATGTGGGTCGAGCCGGAGACCGGCGCGCTGATCAAGGTGCGCCAGTCGGTGAAGCAGGAGCTGCGCACCCCGGACCAGAGCGCGGGCAAGGGCACCACGGTGTTCGACGGAACGCTGGAGCTGAACAGGAAGACGGTCGACGCCAACGTGCGCGCGGCCGAGGACAACAAGTCGCGGCTGTGGCTGTTGACCGGTCTTCCGGTGATCCTGTGGATCGGCGGAGGTGTCCTGCTGCTGGCCGCCGTCGTCCTGCTGCTCGTAGGTCGTCGGCGCGCCTAGGAGTTCTTCCGCAGCACCAGGACGAGGTTCCAGGACACGACCTCGCGGAGCACCGGAACGCGCACGACCCAGGTCGCCCACCACGGGTGGTACCGGGGGAGTGCGCGTTCCAGGTGTGCGTCGGGGTGGTCGCGCGCCCAGCGCATGGCCGAACCGACGGACACCGCGAAAAGGCTTTCACCGTAACGGTTCT
>DATMCA010000153.1:0-2575 GCA_035559015.1 Umezawaea sp.
TGGTTGTTGCTGGGCGTCGTCGTCGACGGCCATTGTGTTCACCGCACTTTCGTGGTTGGGCGGAATCTTCAGGTGATAGCGGATCGCCGTGGGTTGTCCAGTGGCCGCGCGCGGGTTAAAGACCACCCGGCTGAGCGGAACGTACCCGTGACACACCGACGGGGATCAGGCACCGCATCAAGGTCCAGGTCCACACCGGTAGAACTCCTCATCTGCGACGGGAGCGTGTTACGCGAGCTCAGGGGATGTGCGAAGATGCGCAGCCTCGCGGGCCAGCGTCTCGATCTGGCCCCAGTCGCCCGCGTCCACGGCGTCCTTCGGGGTGATCCACGAGCCGCCTACGCAGGCGACGTTGGGCAGGGCGAGAAAGTCCGGGGCCCCGGACAGGTCGATGCCCCCGGTGGGACAAAAGCGGAAGTCGGGGATGGGTCCCGCGAGCGCCTTGAGGTAAGCGATCCCGCCGGCGGGTTTGGCCGGGAAGAACTTGCCGTGTCCCAATCCACGCTCCATGAAAACCATGACCTCCGACGCGGTCGCTGCACCCGGTAAAGGCGCGGCGCCGCTGTCGAGCATGGCGTCGAGCACGCCGGGTGTGGAACCGGGGCTGACCAGGAACTCGGCGCCGGCCTCGACGGACGCCGCAACGTCCGCCTGGGTCAGTATCGTGCCGGCGCCGACGACCGCGTCGGGCACCTCGGCCACGATGCGTTTGATCGACGCGAGGGCGCACTTGGTGCGCAGCGTGACCTCGAGGACCGTTAGGCCGCCCGCGACCAGGGCCCGCGCCAGCGGCACAGCGACGGCCTCATCGTCAATGACGATGACGGGGATCACCGGGGCGCGGTTGAGCAGATCGCCGATGTGATGGCTCGATGCGGTCATTGGCCTAACCTTCAGCTGAAGTGGGCACGGAAACCGGCGGTTGCCGGTCCGGGGATGACGCGGCGGGCAGCCCGAAAACCGCTGCGCCGGCGTCGGCGTCGCCCACCGCGTGGCGGAAGACGTTGAACAGTTCCCGGCCGGTGCCCACCCAGTCGTCGTCGCTGGCCGGCGCGCCCGACCCCGCGCGGGTGAGCAATTCGACGTCGGTCAGCTCGACATGAAGTGTCCCGGCCGCGCTGTCGAGGCGGATCACGTCGCCGTCGCGCACCCGGGTCAGGGGACCGCCAACGGCGCACTCGGGAGTGAGGTGGATCGCCGCCGGGATCTTGCCGGAGGCACCCGACATTCGGCCGTCGGTGACCAGCGCGACGCGGTGCCCGCGGTCCTGCAACACGCCCAGCAGCGGCGTGAGCTTGTGCAACTCGGGCATGCCGTTGGCCCGCGGACCCTGGTAGCGCATGACGACGACGACGTCGCGGTCCAATTCGCCGCTGGCGAACGCCTGCACGACGTGCGCCTGGTCATCGAACACCCGGGCCGGCGCCGTGACCATCCGATGCGACGGCGCGACCGCCGACACCTTGATCACCGCGCGGCCGAGGTTGCCCCGCAGCACGCACAGCCCGCCGTCGGCGGTGAAGGGGTCGGTGATCGGGCGCAGCACCTGCCGGTCGAGGCTTTCGGCCGGTCCGGGTCGCCAGACCAGCGAACCGTCCGCGCCCAGGAATGGCTCCTGCCGGTAACGGTTCAGACCGGCGCCAGCCACGGTGCGCACGTCGCCGTGCAGCAGCCCACCGTCCAGCAGTTGACCGATGACGAACGCCATCCCGCCGGCCGCCTGAAAGTGGTTCACGTCGGCGTTGCCGTTCGGGTATACGCGGGCCAGCAGCGGAACCACTTCGGACAGATCGGAGAAGTCGTCCCAGGTGAGGTGGATCCCGGCGGCCGCGGCCACCGCGACGAGATGCAGGGTGTGATTGGTCGATCCGCCCGTCGCGTGCAACCCGACGACGGCGTTGACCACCGCCTTCTCGTCGACGATCTGACCCATCGGGGTATATGCGGGCCCGGTCGCGGTCAGCTCGGTGACCCGCCGGGCCGCTGCCGCAGTCAGCGCCGCGCGCAGCGGCGTACCCGGGTTCACAAAGCTCGCGCCTGGCAGATGCAGACCCATGATCTCGACGATCATCTGGTTGGAGTTGGCCGTGCCGTAGAACGTGCAGGTGCCCGGACCGTGGTAGGAGGCAGACTCCGCGGCCAGCAGCTCCGCGCGGCCCACCTTGTCCTCGGCGTAGAGCTGGCGGACCCGGCTCTTCTCGCTATTGGGCAGTCCCGAGGTCATCGGACCGCCCGGGACCAGGACGATCGGCAGGTGACCGAACGCCAGACCACCGATGAGCAGGCCCGGCACGATCTTGTCGCAGATACCGAGCAACAGCGCGCCGTCGAACATCTCGTGCGACAGTGCCACCGCGCTCGCCATCGCGATCACGTCCCGGCTGAACAGTGACAGTTCCATCCCGGCATGCCCTTGCGTGACCCCGTCACACATGGCCGGCACCCCACCGGCGAACTGCGCCACCGCCCCGGCTGCGGCCACCGCCTCCTTGATCGCGCGTGGGAACGTTTGATACGGCTGGTGAGCCGAGAGCATGTCGTTGTAGGACGACACAATCGCGACGTTGGCCTTGAC
>DATMCA010000154.1:0-2746 GCA_035559015.1 Umezawaea sp.
CGCCGACAAGGAAGGGTTCCTGCGCTCGGGTACCTCGCTGATCCAGACGATCGGCCGTGCGGCCCGCAACGTGTCCGGCGAGGTGCACATGTACGCGGACAGGGTGACGGACTCGATGCGGTTCGCGATCGACGAGACCGAGCGCCGGCGCGCGAAGCAGGTCGCCTACAACGAGGCGAACGGGATCGATCCCCAGCCGCTCCGGAAGAAGATCGCGGACATCCTGGACCAGGTGTACCGCGAGGCCGACGACGTGCCCGTCGGCGGGTCGGGACGCAACGCGTCGCGGGGCAAGCGGGCTGCCGGCGAGCCGGGGCGGGCGTCCGCCAGCTCCGGGATCGTCGCCGGTCGGGACACCGCGAACATGCCCCGTGCCGAGCTGGCGGACCTCGTGCAGCAGCTGTCGGACCAGATGCTGGCCGCCGCGCGGGACCTGCAGTTCGAGCTCGCCGCCCGGCTGCGTGACGAGATCGCGGACCTGAAGAAGGAGCTGCGAGGGATGGACGCCGCCGGGATCCGCTGACGGTGTGGGCGGGGCGAGCCGGTGTGACACCGGCCGCCCGCGGGCCGGGCGGTGCGCGCTCGGACCGGTAGCGCAGCTACCGTGTGTGGCGGCCCTGCGCGGCACGGCGCAGGGCACGTGAGGGACGCATGCTCGAGGACACGGCCGGAGGATCCGCTTGACCCGCCCCAGCACGCCACCGGCTCCGCCGTGGCGCCGCGATGCGCTGCCCGGACGGCAGACGATCGCCGCCGTGGCGCTGCCGCTGCTGGCGATCTCCGTGGCGATCCTGGTCTGGCACACCCACGGCTACCACATCGACCTCGAGGTCTACCGGATCGGCGTCCAGACGTGGCTCGCGGGCGGCGACATGTACGGCCCGCTGCCACCCACGATCAGCGGGATGGCTCTGCCGTTCATCTATCCGCCCTTCGCGGCGATGCTGCTCGCGCCCTTCGCGTTCCTGCCGTGGACGGTCGCGTGGGTGCTGCTGTTCGCGCTCTCGCTGGGCTCCCTCGCGGCGACGCTGTACGTGGCGGCCCGGCAGGCCTGGCCGGACGGCGGGCCCGGGGGAGCGCTGTCGGTCGCCGCGCTGGCACTGCCGCTGCTGCTGTGGATCGAGCCGGTTCTGGAGACCTTCGAGTTCGGGCAGGTCAACCTCGTCCTCATGGGGCTGGTCGCCGTGGACTGCCTGGCGCCGCGCACGCGCTGGCCCCGCGGGCTGCTGGTCGGCGTCGCCGCGGCGATCAAGCTGACCCCCGCGGCGTTCGTCCTGTTCTTCCTGCTCCGCCGGGACGCCCGGGCGGCCGTCGTCACGGTCGTCACCGCCGCCGTCGCCACCGGGATCGGGTTCGTGGTCGATGCGGGCTCGTCCGCACGCTACTGGTTCGGCGGCCCGGCATCCGGTGTCAGCGGCTCGGTGTTCTACACGAACCAGACGATCCAGGCCGTGCTCGCGCGCGCCGAGGTACCGGCCCTGGCCGCGAAGGTGGTGTGGTTCGTGGCGACGGTGGCGTTGTTGGCGCTGATCGTCCCGGTGGTGCGCCGCGCCGAGCCGGCCCTGGCCTTGGTGACCGTCGCTGGGTTCGCGTTGCTGGTGAGCCCGACGTCATGGTCTCACCACTGGGTGTGGATCGCGCCGGCGCTGCTCGTGGTCGTCGTGGAGGCGGTCCGGCGGCGCTCGCGCGGCTGGGCGGCCGCCGCCGCTGTGCTGGCCGTGACGTTCTACCTCGCCCCGTTCCGCTTCCTGCCACACGAGCAGGACCAGGAGCTGAACTGGACCGCTACGCAGCAGGTGGTGGGGGCGACGTACGTGATCGTCGGGATCCTCGCCCTGGTCGCGGTGCGGCTCACCATGACGCGCCGGGACCGCGCGCCGGTCGCCGTCACGAGGTGATCAGGCCCGCGCCCGGATGAGGGAGTCGGCCTCGGCGCGCAGCGCGTCCAGGACCACCGCCACCGCCGGGCGCTGCGCCGTGCTCGTGCGCAGCACCGCCTCGACGACCCGCGCGGCCCGCACCCCGGCGACGGGGCGGCGGGCCAGGCGCCGGCCGCCCCGGTCGTCCGTCGAGTACCGCGGGAGCAGCGCGATCCCCACTCCGGCGGCCACCAGCTCCTCGGTCACGGAGAAGTCGTTGATCCGCTGGACGATGCGGGGGCTCGTGCCCGTCTGCACCGCGAGCGCCCGCAGGACGTCGTCCACCGGCCAGCCGACGTCCACGCTGATCCACGGCTCGTCCGCCAGCTGCGCAAGGCGCAGCCTGCGATGGCGTGCGAGGGGGTGCCCGGGTGGGAGGACGACGTCCAGCGGCTCGCGCAGCAGGGGCACCACGGTGAACCGCGGCTCCGGGACCGCGGCCGTCCGCTCGTCGCGATGGGTGACGACCACGTCGTAGTCGGCGGCCAGGGCGGGGACGTCGAGTGGGGTCATGTCGACGTCGCGGCACCGCAGTGCGACGTCCGGGAACGCCGTCATCCGGCGCAGCAGGCCGGCCAGCAGCATGCGGGCACCCGACGGGAACAGAGCCATCCGCACCTCGCCGCCTGGCAGGCTGCGCAGCCCGTCGACCGCGGCCTGCGCCCTGGCGAGTGCCGTGAACACCTCCTCGGACTGCGTCACCAGTGCCTGCCCGGCCGCAGTGAGCCGCAGCCCGCGGCCCGCCGGTTCGGTGAGCGGGACCCCGACCTCCGCGGTCAGCGCCCGCAGCTGCTGGGAGATCGCCGACGGCGTGAACGACAGCGCGG
>DATMCA010000155.1:0-9357 GCA_035559015.1 Umezawaea sp.
CCAGACGATCTGCTGCGACATCGCCGCGCCCGCCGAGAAGTCGCCGTTCTCCGGCGAGTAGCTCGGCGTCACGACCAGCTTCCCGTCGCGCGGGTCGACCCTCAGCTCGTCCAGCCAGAACTGGGCGAGGGACTTCAGCACCGGGTACGCGCGGTCCCGCAGGAACGCCTGGTCACCGGTGAACAGGTAGTGCTCGTAGTAGTGCTGCGCGAGCCACGCCCCCGCCTCGGGGAACCAGAACGACTGCGCGTAGTTGTGCACGCCGGTGAAGCCGTACGGGTTGGTCTCGTTGTTCACCACCCACCCGCGGTTGCCGAACATGTCCCGCGCGGTCACGGCGCCGGGCTCGCGCATCTCGTCGACGTAGTCGAACAGCGGCGCGGTGGTCTCGGACAGGTTCGTCGTCTCCGCGGGCCAGTAGTTCATCTGGAGGTTGATGTTCACGTGGTAGTCCGCGTCCCAGGGCGGTGACGTGCTGTTGTTCCACACGCCCTGGAGGTTCGCGGGCAGCGAGCCCGCCCGTGACGACGAGATCAGCAGGTAGCGGCCGTACTGGAAGTACAGGACCTCCAGGGCCCGCTTGGTCGCGGGAGCGGCGTTCGCGTACCCGGCGAGCAGGTCGTCGGTGGGGATCGTCGGCACCTGCTGCCCGAGGTCGAGCCGGACCCGGTCGAACAGGCCCCGGTAGTCCGCCTCGTGGGCGCTGAGCAGGCCGTTCCAGCCCTTGGCCACGGCCGCGTCGACCGTCGACTGGACCCGCTGGTGCGGGTCGGCCCCGCGGTAGGCGGGGTAGTCGGCGGCGTAGTTCGTGCCCATGGCGAGCACGACGACGGCGCTGTCCGCGTTCGCCACGGTCACCGATCCGTCGCCGTTGTCGGTCCTCGACCCGCCCTGGCCGACGACCTGGAGCTGGGACTCGAACTTCAGCCCGTTGTCGGTCAGCGCGCCGGCGAACGTGCTGCGCCCGCCGCTCGCGGTCGTCCGCTTGGACCGGTTGTCCGGCGCGGTGATCGCCGTGGTGAAGCCGATCCGACCCGGCTGGCTCGCCGAGAGCCGCGCGACCAGCACCTTGTCGGCCGCGCTGGCGAAGTACTCCCTGGTGTAGCGCACGCCGCCCGCGTCGTAGGCGACCGTGGCGACGGCCCGGCCGAGGTCCAGGTCGCGCCGGTAGTTCGTGACGCCGCTGGGCGCGGAGGTGAGCGTGAGACCCAGTTCGCCGAACGTCTGGTAGGAACCGAAACCGCGTTTCGGTTGCCCGAGCGCCGACGCGATGGCGGACGGGGCGACCCGGCGTTCGCGGTCGATCCGGTCCTGCGCGTCCTTGATCGCGTTCGGTCGCGGGCTGGTCCAGTTGCCGAAGTCGTAGCCCTGCGTCGAACCCGGACCGCCGGTCCACAGGGTCTTCTCGTTGAGCTGGATCCGCTCCTTCGCGACCGTGCCGAAGACGCCGCCGCCGAGAGCCCCGTTGCCGATGGGCAGCGAACGGGTTTCCCAGTCCGTGGCGGGTTCGTCGTACCAGAGGGTGAGCGGTCCGGCCGCCGCCGTGCCCACGTCGGGCACGGCCGCCACGGCCGGGGTGAGAGCGGAGAGCAGGATCGTTATGAGTGCTGGAACGGTTGTGCGCAGGGCGTTCATGCGTCCTCCACCGACCGGGGGCGCGCCGACGGCGGGCCACCGCCGCGTCGACGCGTGCAGGAAGCCCCGACGTTAACAAGACATCAGATGTCTGTGTAGCTCAGATCACAGAGTCAGGCTGTTTGGCGTAGCCGATGAACTAATTAACCGCACTTAGTTGCTGCGAACGATGCAAGGGCGTCTCTTGAGTGATCGGATGTCTAGTGGGTCGGTCTCAGGGTGTCGGGGACCAGTTGGTCGATCATGACCGCACCTGTCCGGCGCATGGTCAAGAGGTTAACGAACGGTAACCGGGACAGCGGTGTTCGGTGACCGAACTCGGTGCTCGGAGGTCAAAAGGTCGACCTTCCGACTGTTCTCCCAGTTCAGGGCGCTGACCTGTGTGTTACGAAGTGGGATGGCACTCACCATGTCGGGTGAGGCCGTGTCAGGATGTGGATGAGAACCACCGTCAGCGCCGACGGTTGACCGACGCCCCCACAGGGGCGGAGGCGGCTGGCGGTGCATTGCCGCACACACGTCGCCACAAGCGACCGGGCGGCCTCGTAGACGAGGAGAAGGCGCAATGTCGTCCCCCGAGCAATGGACGCACCCCGAGCCGGCGTCGGCGCCGGCCGCGACCGCGGCGAAACCGACAGCGGAACAGGTGATCGCAGGTTTGCGAGCCACGGACCAGGGTGACGTCAACCTGGTGCAACTGCTGACCCCCGAGGGTGAGCGCGTCCAGCACCCGGACTTCGACATCGACATCACGGCGGAGGAGCTGCGCGGCCTGTACCGCGACATGGTGCTCATCCGCCGCGTCGACCGCGAGGCCAACGCCCTCCAGCGCAAGGGGCAGCTGGGCATCTGGGTGCCGCTGCTCGGCCAGGAGGCCGCGCAGATCGGCGCGGGCCGCGCGATGCGCCCCGACGACATGGCGTTCCCCAGCTACCGCGAGCACGGCATCGCCTGGACCCGCGGCATCCACCCGACCGACCTGCTGGGCATCTTCCGCGGGACGGACATGGGCAGCTGGGACCCGGTGAAGCACAAGTTCCACCCGTACACGATCGTCATCGGCAACCAGGTCCTGAACGCGACCGGGTACGCGATGGGCCAGAAGTTCGACGGCAAGGTCGGCGACTCCGACGGCGAAGCCACGATGTGCTTCTTCGGCGACGGCGCCACCAGCCAGGGCGACGTGCACGAGGGCTTCGTGTGGGCCGCCGTCTACGACGCGCCGCTCGTGTTCTTCTGCCAGAACAACCAGTGGGCCATCTCCGAGCCGACCGAGCGCCAGTCCCGCCTCCCGCTCTACCAGCGGGCCCGCGGCTACGGCTTCCCCGGCATCCGGGTCGACGGCAACGACGTCCTCGCCACCCTCGCGGTCACCCGCTGGGCGCTGGAGGAGTGCAGGCAGGGCAACGGCCCGATCCTGATCGAGGCCTTCACCTACCGGATGGACGCGCACACCACGTCCGACGACCCGTCCCGCTACCGGCTCTCCGACGAGCTGGAGCTGTGGAAGCTCAAGGACCCCATCGAGCGGGTCAAGGTGCACCTGGTCAAGCAGCAGTGGGCGGACAGCTCGTTCTTCGAGTCCATCGAGCAGGAGTCCGAGGCGCTGGCGGTCGAGCTGCGCGAGTTCTGCGTGAACATGCCCGACCCGCCGCCCGAGCGGATCTTCGCCAACGTGTACGCGGAGGGGAACCCGGTGCTGGAGGCCCAGCGCGACGAGTTCCTCGCCTACGTCGAGGGTTTCGCGGGAGGCGAGCACTGATGGCCGCTCCGACGATGAACCGCGCGGGTTCCGACTCCGGTGACTCCGCCGTGCAGACGTTGACGATCTCCAAGGCCCTGAACATGGGGCTGCGCGCCGCGATGGAGGCGAACCCGAAGGTCCTCATGATGGGCGAGGACATCGGCAAGCTCGGCGGCGTCTTCCGCATCACCGACGGGCTCCAGAAGGACTTCGGCGAGCAGCGCGTCCTGGACACGCCGCTCGCGGAGTCCGGCATCATCGGCACCGCCGTGGGGCTCGCGATCCGCGGCTACCGGCCGGTGTGCGAGATCCAGTTCGACGGCTTCATCTTCCCCGGCTTCGACCAGATCGTCAGCCAGGTCGCGAAGCTGCACTACCGGACCCAGGGCAAGAACAAGCTGCCCATGGTGATCCGCGTGCCCTTCGGCGGCGGCATCGGCGCGGTCGAGCACCACTCCGAGTCACCCGAGTCGTACTTCGCGCACACCGCGGGCCTGAAGGTCGTGTCGTGCTCGAACCCGACGGACGCCTACTGGATGATCCAGCAGGCCATCGACTGCGACGACCCGGTGCTGTTCTTCGAACCGAAACGTCGTTATTACGAAAAGGCGCCGGTCGACACGACCAAGGCGCCCGGCCCGCTGTTCGAGTCGCGCGTGCTGCGCACCGGGACAGCGGCCACCCTCGTGGGCTACGGCCCGATGATCAGGGTGTGCCTCGACGCGGCCAACGCCGCCGCCGAGGACGGCACCGAGCTGGAGGTCATCGACCTCCGCACGCTGTCCCCGCTCGACCTCGGCCCGGTGTACGACTCGGTGCGCCGCACCGGCCGCCTCGTCGTGGTCAGCGAGGCGCCCAGCGAGAGCTCCATCACCAGCGAGATCGCGGCGAAGGTCCAGCAGGAGTGCTTCTACTCCCTCCAGGCCCCGGTGCTGCGCGTGACCGGCTTCGACACCCCGTACCCGCCGTCGAAGTTGGAGGAGGAGTTCCTCCCCGACCTCGACCGGGTGCTGCACGCCGTCGACCGATCACTCGCCTGGTAAGGGGAAACCTGTCATGCCGCAGTTCAAGCAGTTCCCCATGCCCGACACGGCGGAGGGGCTGACCGAGGCCGAGATCCTGACCTGGAACGTCAAGGTCGGCGACGCGGTCAAGGTCAACCAGATCATCGTCGAGATCGAGACGGCCAAGGCCGCCGTCGAGCTGCCGTGCCCGTGGGACGGCGTCGTCACCGAGTTGCTGGCCGAGGTCGGCCAGACGGTGAACGTCGGCGTCCCGATCATCACCATCGACGTGGATCCGACCGGCTCGGCAGCGCCCGCCGCGCCCGCTCCCGTGGCCGCCGAACCGGCCACCAACGGCACCTCCTCCGGCAAGATCGGCGAGGAGATGCCCGGCGGCCGCATCGCGACCCTGGTCGGCTACGGCCCCCGCGCGGGAGCGGCGAAACGCCGTGCCCGCAAGGGATCCGAGCCCGTGGCCGCACCCGCCGCCGTGGCCGCTGCTCCCGTTGCCGCGCCCGTGGCCGCTCCGGCTCCGGTGGCCGCGGCTCCGGCTCCGGTGGCCCAGCCCGGCGGTTACGTGCCGCTGGCGAAGCCGCCGGTCCGCAAGCTGGCCAAGGACCTCGGCGTCGACCTGTACGCGCTGACCGGCTCCGGCGCCAACGGCGTCATCACCCGCGAGGACGTCGAACAGGCCGTCGCCGCACCGGTCGCAGCTCCGGTGTCCACAGTGGACAACGGGACCCGCGAGCGCCGGGTGGCGATCAAGGGCGTCCGCAAGGCGACCGCGCAGGCGATGGTGGACAGCGCGTTCACCGCCCCGCACGTCACCGAGTTCCTGACCATCGACGTCACGCCGATGATGGAGCTCCGCGCCCGCCTGAAGACCTCACCCGCGTTCCGCGACGTGAAGGTCACGCCGCTGACGTTCGCCGCCAAGGCCGTGGTCCTCGCCGCCAGGCGGACCCCGGACGTCAACGCGACCTGGGACGCGGCGGCGGGCGAGATCGTCTACAAGGACTACGTCCACCTCGGCATCGCCGCGGCCACCCCCCGCGGCCTGGTCGTGCCGAAGGTCCGCGACGCGGACCGGATGTCCTTGCGCGAGCTGGCCGTGGCACTGGACCAGCTCGCCACCACCGCGCGCGACGGCAAGACGTCACCGGCGGACATGATGGGCGGCACGTTCACCATCACCAACGTCGGCGTCTTCGGCGTCGACACCGGCACCCCCATCATCAACCCCGGCGAGTCGGCCATCCTCGCCCTCGGCGCCATCCGCGACATGCCGTGGGTCGTCGACGGCCAGGTCGTCCCCCGCAAGGTCTGCCAACTGGCGCTGAGCTTCGACCACCGCGTGGTCGACGGCCAGCAGGGCTCCCAGTTCCTGGCCGACGTAGGCGCCCTCCTGGCCGACCCGGCCATGGCGATGACCTACTAGCTCGCACTCGGGAGGCCGGGAGTCGCCCAACGGCTCCCGGCCTCCCGCACGAGTTCCCCAACTCCCGTCCGGCTGATCGCTTGACTCTCCAGCGACTGGAAAGTTCACGATGGATCCCGTGACGCACTACTCGATCGGTGACCTCGCCAGGCTGACCGGCCTGTCCACGAGGACGATCCGCTTCTACTCCGACGCCGGGCTCATCCCCGTCGTCGGCCGGACGAGCGGTGGTTTCCGCTCGTACGACGTGGGCGGGCTGAACCGGTTGAAGCTCCTCCGCACGCTGCGCGACCTCGGCGTCGACCTGCCGACCGCGCAGCGCGTGCTGGAGGACGAGGTCGGGATCACCGAGGTGGCGCGCATCCACGCGGACGCGATCGACGCGCAGATCAGGACGTTGCGGTTGCGCCGCTCGGTCCTGCGCGCGGTCGCCAAGGGAGGGGAGATGGAACTCGTGAACGAACTGGCGCGGCTGTCCGACGAAGAGCGGCAGCGCATCCTGGACGACTTCTTCGAGGACGTGTTCGGGGGCTACGACCTGGATCCGGGCTTCGACGCGATGATGCGGTCGGTCCGCGTCCAACTGCCGGACGATCCCAGCACCGAGCAGGTGGAGGCCTGGGTCGAGTTGGCGAACCTGGTGCAGGACGAGGACTTCCGGGCGAGCATTCGCCGGATGTCGGAGAAGCACGCGGAACTCCGCGCCTCGGGCGACAGCATGAGCGCCCCGAGCGCGGAGCAGATGGCCGCGTTCACGTTCCAGGTCGAGCAGGCCCGAGCCGCGCTCGACGCGGGCGTGGCCCCGGATTCCGCGCGGGCCGGGGAGGTCGTCCAGGCCGTGAACGCCCGGTGGGCCGAGGCCTTCGGCATCCCGAACGACGAGCGGCTCGTCGCGAAGCTGCGTGAGCAGGAGTCGTTCGCCGACCCGCGCGCCGAGCACTACTGGCGGCTCATCGCGATCATCAACGGGGGTCCGGCGGTGCCGGACACCACGGCGGAACGCACCTGGCTGCGGGCGGCCGGCGAACCGCTCAGCGGCTGACCTACTCCCAGACCAGGCAGAACGGGTGCCCGGCCGGGTCGGCCATGATCCGCCAGATCCGGCCCTGCCCGCCAGCGTCGAGCAGCGTCGCGCCCAACGTGACCGCCGCCGCCTGCGCTTCGTCGAGGTCGTCGACCCCGACGTCGAGGTGGAACTGCTGCGGCCGTTCGGGATCGGGCCACGCGGGGGCCCGGAAGTCGTCGGCCTGCTGGAAGCAGAACACCAGCCCGGTGTCGGTGTGGAGGGTCGACCACTGCTCGTTCAGCGTCCACCGCCGATCGGGCCGGTCGACCTCCCCGCCGAGGAGCCCGCGGTAGAACTCCGCCAGCACGGCGGGCTCCGGGCAGTCCAGCACGACGCATTGCAGGTTGCCGATCACGCCGCACACACTAGGGGGGAACCAAGCGGCTGACGACGGCGTTGTTGCATCCGGGGGTGAGCCGATGACGGCGTGGAGGCGGTGGATCGCGGGGCTGTTCCGCCGCGGGGAACCTCGTCGGGGCGGCACGGTCGCGGGCAGGCTGGCCGAGTTCGAGGCGGGCGGCGAACCAGTCATCTCCGCCGCCATGCTCGCCGACGGCGTGTGGCGGGAGGGCAGGCTCAAGGCGGCCCGCTACCGCCTCGTGTGGTGGGTGCCCGGCGAGTCCGGCGTGCTCGACTTCAGCCGCCGCGACGGCGTCGTGGAGCGCCTCGGCGGCGTGGACGGCGGCAACGGCTGGACCATCGACCCGAACATGGTCGTCCTGCACTACCGCTGCGGCCCGACCGTCACGCACCTCGCCGTGCCACCCGCGGAACTCGAGCTGGTCGGCCGCGTCCTCCCGCTCCCGCAGCAACGCGGTTGATGTTCGTTATGTCCTTTTAGGCGCTCCAATTGAGACGGACCGTTCGGTCCTCCGGGGATCCCGCATCCTGGTATCGGTCCTGGACGACATGTCATCCGGCGCACGAACAATGCCGTTCGGAATTGCGTCCGCCAAACCGCGTCGTCCTCCCTCCCCGGCATTTGAGAGCATGTAGGCGTGGACATCGTGGCGCAGTGGGTGCGAACCGTGTGGACAGAGGACGCGACCGGCGGCTCCGCAGCGACCCTCCCGGTCGCCTTCGAGCTTCCAGAGCTGGCTCCGCTGCTGACCCACGAGGTCACCCAGCAGGAATGGCACGACTTCGCGCCGCGGTCGACCGTGCACCACGGCCGCCCCGACGAGAACCAGGTGACCCTCCACGAGGAGGACGACCGGATCCGGGTGAACCTGCAGGTCTCCCCCATCGGCCGCCCCTTCAGGGCCAGACGCCCGCCGGCGGTCTGGGTGAGGCCGGGCGAGGTCGTCCGCTGGCAGATCAACTACCGCTACTCGGGCCTGACCACCGACGCCTGGATCTACGCCCTCGACACCCTCAACGTCGCCTGCGGCCCAGTAGCGGAAGACGTCTTCCTCTCCACCCCCACCCACCACGTCAGCGAACTGGTCAATTTGTTCTAGAAACCCTTCGCTTTCCTCATCACCACCGCCCCAACCCCTTTCACCTGCCACAACCCGCCCTTCACCCTTGAAGGCACAAAAAGCAGCGGACGAGGCCTCATCGGAGACCTCGCCCGCTCGAACAGCACAAAGTTGATCAACTCACTTGATGTGGATCCCCGAAATCGCCCTGGCCACTACCAATCGCTGAATCTCCGACGTCCCCTCGAAGATGGTGAAGATCTTCGCGTCGCGGTGCATCCGTTCCACGGGGTGGTCGCGGGTGTAGCCGGCGCCGCCGAGGATGTGGATGGCGCGTTCGGTGGCCCACACCGAGACCTCGCCGGCCTTCAGCTTCGACATCGAGCCCTCGCCCGCGGTGAACGGCACGTTGTTGCGCCCCATCCACGCCGCCCGCCACACCAGCAGTCGGGCCGCGTCGATCTCCATCCGCATGTTGGCCAGGTCGAAGGCGATCGACTGGTTCTCGATGATCTTCCGGCCGAACGCCTCACGTTCCTTGGCGTACTCCAGCGAGTACTCGTAGGCCGCCCGCGCGACCCCGATCGCCATGGCCCCGACGGTCGGCCGGGTCGTCTCGAACGTGGCCATGGCGGCCTGGCCGCCGGACTTCTGCCCTTCACGCGCTCGCGCCAGCCGCGCGTCCAGCTTCTCCTTGCCGCCCAACAGGCACCGGCCCGGCACGCGCACGTCGTCCAGGAACACGTCTGCCGTGTGCGAGGCCCGCATCCCGTGCTTCCGGATCTTCCCCGGGCTGGAAACGCCAGGCGTTCCGGGAGGAATGATGAACCCGGCCTGTCCACGTGATCCCAACGACGCGTCCACGACCGCCGTCACGACGTGGACGTTGGCGATGCCGCCGTTGGTGGCCCAGGCCTTCTGCCCGTTGAGCACCCACTCGTCCGTGGCCTCGTCGTAGCGGGCCCGCGTTCGGTAGCCGGCGACGTCCGAGCCTGCCTGCGGTTCGGATGCGCAGAACGCCGCTAGTTTCGGGTCGTCCTCGGTGCCGA
>DATMCA010000156.1:0-3488 GCA_035559015.1 Umezawaea sp.
CACCGGGCCGGAGCCGGTCGATCCGCCCCTCCTCGACGCCCAGCCGGATCTGCCGCACACCGGTCCACGCGTCCACCTCGGCAGTGGTCCTCCCGTGGTGGAAGAGCACGACGGGGACGGGGATCCGGTCGCGCGCGGCGCCGTCCAGCCCGTCCAGTTCCTCCGGCAGCTCCGGGACGGGCCAGGTCTCCTCGGGGGAGCGCTTCATGCTCATGCCGACGAGGTTCAGCTCGGCGTCGACCTGTTCGCACGACGCGGTGTTGGTGAGCACCCCGTGCGGCATCATCATGACCGCCGTCCGGTAGACGGTCGAGCGCGTGACCGAGCCGTCGGGTCGCCGCGTCGCGCCGACGGGGTGGAGCATCCGAGCGCCGTGCTTGTCCAGCGACCACTGCGGCCACGCGGGCAGATCGGGGTAGTCGGCTCTGGTGGCCGGTCGCTGAGGCGAACGGATCGTCATCTCGTGAGTCCCTTCTGACCGTCGTCCACCCGGTGGCGGCTCGGACGGTGCGTGTTGCGGTTCCCGGTTGACATGCCTGCGAGTGGGTGACCGGTCTCGTCACGGTCACCCACTCGGTCCAAGGTGACTACTCGCGCGGGACGCGGTCGACGCGGGCTTGGTCCATGAGGTGCTCCCCGTGCGCGCTGTGTCCGTACACGGATCGAGAGAGCACTACCCCTCTGGTGGATTCAGATCCGACGGTCACGAAACGGATACGTCGGCGGAGTGCTCGGGCGAACGGCGCAACCGGCGTTGCGCCGGACCGATCGGTTCGCGGTGTGGGGAAACCGGACACCGGGCGCGGGTAATCGCTTCCCGGCTACCCGCGGTGAGCGCCATGTGAGACCGACCGCCGGAATCGGCGCATTGACATGTTTCGCTAACGCCCTCGAAACTTTAGCTCGTCGACATCGGTGAACGTCGATCCTGCCGGCTCGTGGAACTCACCCCTCTCGGAAGGAGAGCCAAGGTGATCATCAGCTCGGCTCGCACCAGGATCCGTTCGGCGGTCGTCATGTTGGCGGTGGCCGCGCTCACGGTGGCCGGATCGGCGACGGTGATCGCGAAGACGGCGGCGGAGGTCCCCGACGTCGTCGCCGCGGCGGCCGTCGAGGACGAGGGCGCCGACTGCCCGGTGACCCTGCCCGGTTCGACACCCTCCAACGCCAAGCTCCCCGACCCCTTCACGAAGCTCAACGGCACCCGCGTCAGCGGCAAGGCCGACTGGCGGTGCCGTCGCGCGGAGATCAAGAAGCTCGCGGAGAGGTCCGTCTACGGCGAGAAGCCCCCGAAGCCCGCCACCGTCACGGGAACGGTGTCGAGCAGCAACATCACCGTCAACGTCTCGCACAACGGCAAGACTTCCAGCTTCTCGGCGCGGGTCGAACTGCCCGGTGGTACCGGCCCCTTCCCGGTCGTGGTCGTGCTGGGCGGGTTCGGCGCGGACACCGCCACCATCAAGGCGGCGGGCGCGGCCGTCATCAACTACGACCCCTACTCCGTGGGCAAGGAGGGCACGCCCCGCAACAACAAGCAGGGCGCCTTCTACAGCATCTACGGCGCCACGAGCGGCACCGGGCTGCTGGCGGCCTGGTCGTGGGGCGTGAGCAGGCTGATCGACGTCATCGAGCAGTCGGGCGGCAGTGTCCTCAAGGCCGACGCGGTCGGCGTCACGGGGTGTTCGCGGTTCGGCAAGGGCGCCTTCACGGTCGGGGTGTTCGACCAGCGCGTCGCGTTGACCATGCCGATCGAGTCCGGCACCGCGGGTGTGCCGATCTTCCGCGGGATCCCCGGTGAGGGCGCTCAGAGCCTCAGCAGCGCCTACGGCGAGCAGCCGTGGTTCGGCGACGCGTTCGGCTCGTTCACCGGCAACCCGAACGGCCTGCCGGTGGACACGCACGAGATGGTGGCCATGGTGGCGCCGCGCGGGCTGTTCATCATGGACAACCCGCACATCGCCAACCTGGGCCCGAGGTCCGCGAGCGTGGCGGCCCTGGGTGGGGCCGAGGTCTACCAGGCGTTGGGCGCGGGCGACAACATCACCTACTGGTCCGACGTCCAGGACGGCAACCACTGCGCGAACCGGTCGGAGTGGCGGACGCCGTTGCAGCAGAACATCCAGAAGTTCCTGCTGAGGACCGGGAACGCGGCCGGCTACTTCCGGATCTCCGGCAAGGCGGCGGGGAACCTGGCGCAGTGGCGTGACTGGACGACCCCGACCCTCTCCGACGGTCCGACCACGTCCACGACGACCAGCACGACCACGACGACCACTACCACCACGACGACCACCACTCCGCCGGTCGGCGGCGGGTGCACGGCGACGGTGTCGATCAACCAGTGGGCCGGCGGTTTCGTCGCCACGGTGAAGGTCACTGCGGGCTCCGCACCGGTCAACGGGTGGACGGTCGCCACGACCCTGCCGTCCGGAGCGGCCATCACGAACATCTGGAACGCCACCAGGAGCGGCGACACCGGCGCGGTCCGGTTCGGCAACGTCCCCTTCAACGGCGCCATCGCGGCGGGCCAGTCGACCGAGTTCGGCTACCAGGGCACCGGCACCGGAGCGGGCACACCTCCCACCTGCTCGGCCGGGTAGTTCTCCGGGGTCCGGTGTGGAGCACCGCGTCCTCCACACCGGACCCCGGTTCCTAGCGCCAACCGTGCCGGGGCTCGTAGCCCAGCACCCGACGCGCCTTGTCGATGCACAGCAGCGTTTCGTGCTCGCCGAGGTCGCGGCGGACCTCCACGTCGGGGAAGCGCTCGGCCGCGAGCTCGGCCGTCGGGCGGGACATGACGGTGTCCGCGTTCGCGATGATGAACACGTCGAACCCCGTCGCGTCGAGCTCCAACGCCTTGCGCACGGCCTGCGCGCCGTCACGGGCGTCGATGTAGGACCACAGGTTCCAGTCGCGCAGTGAGGGATCGGCGTCGAACGACGGGAACGCGGCGTAGTCCGAGGGCTCCATGACGTTGGAGAACCGCAGACCGATCGCCTTCAAGTCCGGCTCCCAGCGGCAGAACTGCTCCGCCATCCGCTCTTCGAGGTGCTTGGCCAGCGAGTACGCCGTCTCCGGCCGCGCCGGGTACTCCTCGTCCACCGGCAGGTACGGCGGCGGCGTGTCGAACGGCAGTCCCAGCAGCGTCTCGCTCGACGCCCACACGACGTTGCGGATGCCCGCGTGCCGCGCGGCGGAGAACACGTTGTACGTGCTGGTCGTGTTGTTGTGGAACGTCGCCGCGTTGGTGGCCACGCCGGGGCCGGGGATCGCGGCGAGGTGGACCACCGCGTCCACCCCGCTGTACCGGCTGTCGATCGCGGTCAGCGCCTCGACGACCTGCCCGTAGTCGGTCAGGTCGACCGCCGTGAACGCCTCGACGCCCTCGGCCGGGCGGACGCGGTCGAGCACCACCACGTCCCACCCGTGCTCGGACAGGTCGCGCACGACGGCGCGACCGAGCTTGCCGCTGCCTCCGGTGACCGCTG
>DATMCA010000157.1:0-3189 GCA_035559015.1 Umezawaea sp.
GTACCGGCAGCTCATCGAGGCGTGGACCGGCCGCCGGACCGACACCGACGAGGTGTTCGCCCGCCTCGACCGGGACGGCGACGGCCGCCTCCCCCAGGAGGAGTTCGCCCTGCTGTGGGCCGAGTTCTGGGCGGGCGACGACCCGGAGGCCCCCGGCACCTGGGTGTTCGGCGACTTCGAGTTGCCGGAGCTGAGCCAGGCCGACCACTGACGTCCCGCTTGCCGCTCAGGCGGTGAGCCGCAGGGCCAGCGCCGGGCAGGCCGCGGCGGCTCGGCGGGCCGCGGGGAGCAGGTGGGCCGGCAGGTCGCGGCCGTGGAGCAGCGGGTAGCCCCACTCGTCCAGGTCGATCACCTCCGGGAGCAGGTCGGCGCACAGGCCGTGTGCGCGGCAGGCGATGGGGTCCAGGTCGAGCGTGCTCACGCTGTCCTCCTCGTGGTGCAGCCCGCGCCGGTGGCGTGGGCGACGACGTCGGCGGCGAACACGTCCAGCGCGCTCGCGGCCATCCGGACCGCGCCGTCCGGGTGGGCGCACGCGCCGCGCCCCGTGACGACCGGGAGCCTGCGGCGCAGGCGGTCCAGCGCCTGCGGCACGCCGTTCGCCACCTGGGCGAAGTCGGCGGCGATGGCGGGCAGGCCGAACATGCACGGGCCGCACTGGCGGGCCGACTCGGCGGCGAGGTACGCCAGGATCGCGGCGGTGTCGCGGACCCCGCACTCGTGCGGCGAGCGGAAGACGGCGACGCCCGGTGCCTCGGCGACGGTGAGGTCACCCGGCTCGGCGAGCCACACCCCGCCGTACCCGCCCGCGAGCACCGGGCCCGCGACCAGGTCGGCCAGCCTGGTCGTCACCGGCACCTCGTGCACCCCGGTGGGGGTGGTGACCAGCGTCGTCTCCCCGGCGCGGAACGCTTCCGCGCCGATCCGGGCCACGACGGCCAGGTGCGCCAACGTCTCGACGTTGTCCACCAGCACCCCGCGCTCGGTGGGGCGCGGCGGGCTGACGGTCGGCTTCGCCGCGCCCCCGCCGAGGAAGCTGACCAGCGCGGACTCCTCGCCGGCCACGTACCGCCGGGGCACCTCGACGACGCGAACACCGTGGGGCGCGGCGGCGTGGCGGAGCCCCGGCACCAGCGGGTTGCCCTCGTGCACGCACAGCACGGCCTCGGTGGCGCCGACCGCGTGGCTCGCGAGCCGGATCCCGTCGAACACCAGGTGCGGTGACCGGCTGAGCAGCACCTGGTCCTTGCGGCTGTCCGGTTCGCCCTCGCAGCCGTTCGCCACGACGACCCGCTTGCGCCCGACGACCGCCTGGAGCTTGCGGCCGGTGGGGAAACCCCCGCCGCCACGGCCGCGCAGGCCGGAGGCGAGCACCTCGTTGACGAGCGTCACCCGATCGGGGACCGCCAACGGAGTTAGTGGACCGTTGGTCAACAACCTCATCGCACACCCGCCCGTGCCGTCGTGTCCGGGTGCGTCCGCTGGGCGCGCCAGACGAGTCCGGCCAACACCGCCACGACGCACAGGCCGTTCAACACCCACACCCACCACAGCTCCGCGTCAGCCATGCCGAAGCCGTGCGCGACCGCGATCGGCCAGCACGCGTACGCGGTCCAGTGCAGGGCCCGCCACACCTTCGGCGGCACCCTGGTGCGCAGCAGGCTGGTGACCACGACCGCCAGCAGCACGTCGACCGCGACCGCGCCGAGGCCGATCCAGAACGGCTGGTAGTCCGACGCGAACGGCACCACCACGTCGATCCAGTCCAGCGCCACGTACCCGTCGACGATCGCGGTGGTGATGTGCAGCGCCAGGAACACCAGCGTCAGCAGCGACAGGTTGCGGTGCAGCGCGGCGATCGTGAAGCGCGGCCAGGACACCGTGGCCTGCCTGCCGCTGGTGAGCAGACCGAGCACGAACGTCCCGGTGAGCAGCACGAGCGCCAGCAGGCCACCGGCGCGGCTGGCGAACCAGAGCGCCTCGCCCATCACGCCACCTGCCGTTCCCGGCCGGCGGGCCAGCCGCCGACGGCGAGCACGGCGCCCGCGGCGGACACCAGCCGGGCCGGCAGGCCGCGGGCGGCCAGCCACTCGGCAGCGGCGTGGCCCAGCACGATCGCGGCCGTGGCGGCGGTGTTCGCGTCCACGCACGAGGCGGCGGCGACGGTGGCGGTCCGCCACACGACGTCTGCGGCCCGCCCGGTGCGCGGGTCGACGATGTGGTGCTGCGGAACGCCGTCGCGCAGCCACTTCCGCCGCGTGGTGCTCGACGTGGCCAGACCGCCGCGCCGGACCGCGACGACGGTCTGGGGGTCGGCGACGGCCATCCGGTGGTCGTCGCCGATCGCGACCCGCCAACCACCGGCGGGTGCCCGACCCGCCACGGCGACGTCGCCGCCGAGCGACACCAGCACCCCGCAGCCGACCATCACGGCGATGGCGCGCGCCGCCCGGTCCGCCGCCAGCGCCTTGGCCGTCGCACCGAGGTCCAGCTCGATCCCGTGCGGCAGCAGCACTTCACCGCGTTCGGCGTCGAGCAGGACCCGGTGCCAGCCCGGAACCCGTTGGGGCACCAGGGGTCCGTCCACGATCGCGGCGAAGTCCCGGTCGTAGCCGAGGGCCCGGACCGCGCCGCCGACCGTGGGGTCGACGAGCCCGTCGGTGAGTCGCGCTGCGCGCAGCGCCACCGTGAGGGCTTCGGCGAGCACCGGACCGACCGGCACGGCACGTCCGGGCACCAGCCTCGACAGTTCCGAATCGGCCCGGAAGCGGTTGCAGGCCTGGTCGACGTCGTCCAGCACGGCCCGCAGCAGCCGTTCGGCCTCGGCGGGGTGGTCGGTCACGGCGAGCACGGCCGTCGTGCCCCACACGGGGAACTCCACGACGTGCGTCACGACCCACCGGACCCGGTGTGCGCGCTGCCCGAACCCTGTTCCGGCGCGGAGTCGGGGGCTTGCAGGGAATCACCGTCGTCGTCGGTGGTGGACCCCGTCGACGTGCTCGCCCCGGTGTCGGACTGGGCGTCCGACGTGGCCGTGGCGAACCCGACGCCGAACAGGGCCGCGAGCGCGGTGCAGCCGGCGGCGATCCACGCGGTCGCCCTGCCGACCCGCCGGTTTCCCTCGGCACGACGGCCGATCCTGGCTTGGGTGTCGCTCATCGCTGGCGTGTCCTCTCCCTGGTCTGACCCGAT
>DATMCA010000158.1:0-4354 GCA_035559015.1 Umezawaea sp.
CGCGGCGCTGCTGGCGTTCGAGGTGCTGTGGGACCTGCACGAGCCGGTCGACCCGGCGACCGTGCCCGACTCGATGCCCGCCGAGCACCTGGTGCCCGCGGAGTGGTTGCCGTTCCTGTCGTTCCCGCTGCTCAACCCGGCGCAGAGCCAGGCCGCGCCGCACATCCTGGACACCGACGAGCACCTGCTGATCGCCGCGCCGACCGGGGCGGGCAAGACCACGATCGGGAAGCTGGCCGCGCTGCGGTCGATCCTCCAGGACGGCCGCAAGGCGGCGTGGCTCGTGCCGCAGCGGTCGCTGACCGACGAGCTGAACACGGAGCTGGAAGCGTGGCGCCGCAACGGGTTGCGGGTGGAGCGGCTGTCCGGCGAGTACGCGGTGGACATCGAGAATGTGCGCGAGGCCGACCTGTGGGTGGCGACCACGGAGAAGTTCGAGGCGATCTGCCGCACGGGGTCGTTGCAGGCCGCGCTCGGCGAGGTCGGGTGCCTGGTGGTGGACGAGATCCACCTGCTCGGCAGCCCCGGCCGCGGCGCGCTGCTGGAGGCGCTGCTGGCGCGGGTGCGGGGCGCGGAGTCACCGGTGCGGATCGTGGGCCTGTCCGCGACCGTGTCCAACGCGGCCGAGGTCGCCGAGTGGTTGCAGGCCACGCTGGTGACGACGACCTGGCGGCCGTCGCGGGTGACGTGGCAGTTGCCGGTGATCCCCGCGAGCAACACCTTCGCGGGCGGCAGCCGGATGCGCGAGCAGGCCGTGGTGGAGCTGACCGAGCGGCACACGGCCGAATCGGGCAGCGTGCTGGTGTTCTGCGGGTCCAAGCGCAACGTCCGGTCCACCGCGATGGCGGTCGCCGCGTCCAGGGGCGCCCCGGTGCACACCGCGGCGGCCGACGACGTCGACGCGCTGACGAAGGTGTGCGCGGAGGTCGGCGTGCGGATGCACTACGCGGACTACGAGCACAAGCACGCCGCCGAACGGGCCTTCCGGGCGCGGGAGGCCGACGTGCTGGTCGCGACCTCGACGGTCGCGGCGGGCGTCAACCTGCCCGCGCGGGCGGTGGTCGTGCGGGACACCAGGATCGGCGGCGAGCCGATGGACACCTCGACCGTGCAGCAGATGTTCGGCCGGGCGGGCCGGATCGGCGCGGGGGAGACCCAGGGCTGGTCGTACCTGTTGACCGAGGAGACCGAGCGGGCCGCGTGGCAGACCCGCCTGGTGGCCGGGTACTCGGTGTACTCGCGGATCTACGACAGCCTCGCCGACCACGTGCTCGCCGAAGTCCTCCAGGCCCGCATCACGACCCTCTCCGACGCGCAGGCGTGGTGGGTGGAGACCCTGGCCCACGCGCAGGGCGACGACGACCTGGAGCCCGTGCAGACGGCGGTCGAGTTCCTGGTCGAGGAGGGCCACCTCACCGGCATACCGCGTGGCGACGACCTGGTGCTGGCCACCACGGACCTGGGCCGGCTGACCGCCCGGATGATGGTGTCGACCTACACCGGGCAGCGGTTGCGCCGCACCCTCGGGCTGCTGCCGGTGCCGCAGGACCCGGACTCCGCCGAGGAAGCGCTCAGCCTCGTGCTGGCCGTCGCCGTCCCGGAACTGGCGGGCGTGCCGGTCGCCGAGTCGGTGCGGCCCGCCGTCGCGACCGCGATCAAGGCGGGAGGCCGGACGTCCAGGATCACCCACACCACGTCCATCAAGGGGCTGGGGTCCTCCGCGTCCACCGCTCCCGGCGACCTCGCCTGGGCGGCCCTGCTCGTCACGGCCCGCTCGTCGCACCTGTTCCGCGAGCCGCGCCGGGTCTTGGCCGGGATCCCGCTGGCCACGATGTACCCCGTGCTGGACCAGGCCCCCCGCTACCTGTCGTGGCTGGCCGCCCAGGGCGTGCTGGGCACGGTGCACCCGTGGATCGCCATCGTCGCCGCGGACCTCGACCAACGCGTCCGCTGGCGACACCTCGTCCCCCGGCGCGGCGCCGGACGCCTGCTCTGGCTGTGCGAGCAGATGGCCACCCGTGCCCGCGCCAAGGACCTCGTCCCGGCGATGTGGCGCTCGGCCGTGAACTCCGGCCTGCGCGCGCCCGACTGGAACCCCGGCGTCCCACCGTCCGGCTGCGAACTCGACCAGGCGGGCTACACCGCGCTGCTGCGCGACCGCGCCACCGCGGTGAAGATCACCGAGACCCGTACCGGCGCGATCGTGACCGGCCTGGCCGGAGCCGTCGCGATCGCCTGGCACGGCAAGGTCCTCGGCCCGGTCGTGGTCACCAAGGCGACCACCGAGGTCGACAACCCGGCTGAACCGGACGCCGACGTGGGGGTCGCGGTGTTCACCCGCCGCGGCGACTACCGGGCCACGGGCTGGCTCGCCGCCTACGACCGCCGGTCCGAAGTGGATGACGACCTCGAACCGCCGCCCGTCCGCCGACCCCGACGCGGGCTCGGAGCACGCTGAAAATTTGTCGTCCTTTGGATGACATAGGTGTTGTCATCGTTCGGATGACTTCGCTAGAATCGAGGTGTGCGTAGACAGGAGACCGAAGACGTTCGAGGAGGTGCCGGGATGTTGATGCGCACTGATCCTTTCCGGGAGTTCGACCGGCTGGCGCAGCAGGTCTTCAGCAGGCCGGGTACGTGGTCGCGGCCCGCGGCGATGCCGTTGGACGCCTACCGCGACGGGGACGAGTTCGTGGTCGCGTTCGACCTGCCGGGGGTGTCGGCTGACGCGATCGATTTGGACATCGAGCGGAACGTGCTGACCGTCAAGGCCGAGCGGCGCCCGACGGCCAACGGCGACGACGTGGAGATGCAGGTCGCCGAACGTCCGCTGGGCGTGTTCTCCCGCCAGCTGTTCCTCGGTGACACCCTCGACACCGAGCACATCAAGGCCGACTACGACGCCGGTGTGCTCACGCTTCGCATCCCGGTGCTGGAGAAGGCGAAGCCGCGCAAGATCGCCATCGGGCACGAGGACGCGAAGCAGATCAACGCCTGACGGGCGGTGGTGCTCCCGCGGTCGGGTGGGCCGCGCCCACTCGACCGCGGGAGATTTCGGTCAACGACCTGGTGACGTGAGCCCGGGGTGGTCGAAGTGTTCCTTGGGAACGAGTCCTCCGCCTCTCGTCCCGGTGACGAGCGGTCGGACGGCGGTGGGTTCGTCGACGTCCTGTTCGCCGAGCCGAAGTGGGTTCGCCAGGAGTTCGACGGGATCGTGTCCGCCAACTTCGTGAGGTCGACCGCGGTCGCGGGAAGGCGATCCCGCGGACGCGGTCGCGGGAAAGGACGTTCCACGGGGAGGTGATGGCAGACGGGGAACGGCTCGACGCGGGTCGTCCGCCCACCACTCGGCAGGGCCCCCGCGGGTGGGGGTGACACCTGCCCGGCGTCTCGTGACGCGACCACGCGGCGACCCCGTCGAGCGCTGCTCGTACCGCAGGGGTGGTTCCCGGTGCCGGACGCACCGGGAACCACCCGTTGGAGAGGGCTCGACACGCCAGGGAGGGCAGTGATGAAACGATCACACCCGCGGACGCGCACCAGGGCGGGGACCCTGGCCACGGCGCTCGCCGACGCCACCCGCGCCGCCGACCGGTCGTTGCGCGCCCACCTCGATCCCGACCGGACACCCGACCCGGTGGTCGTGAGTCGGGAGAGCTGGCGGATGGTCCACCTGTTCGGGACGCTCGGCTACCACACGGCCGCGCTGGCCGCACGGGTCGGCGCCTGTTCGCAGCACTACTCGGCGCCCGCCGACGACGGCGTGCCCGCCGACCAGGTCGCCCGTGCGTGCCGCGCCCTCGCCGAACTGCGCCAAGCGCTGGACGACGCCCAGCGCGCGGCGCGCGAGATCTACTCCACGTTCAGCCACCTGGAGGTCCACCGCCGCGCGGACACCGGGTCCGGGCCGGACACGTCGCGGAAGGGGGCCTGACCGTGGCGGGGCGCCGACGTCCGCCGCCGGACCCGCACGCGGTGCTGGGCGTGCCGCGGGACGCGACGACCGAGCGGGTGACCGAGGCGTACCGCGCGCTCGTCCGGGCCCTGCACCCCGACACCGGGGACACCCCCGAGGCCGCCGCCCGTCTGGTCGAGGTCTTGGCCGCCTACGCGTCGCTGCGCGACCGGAGCCGCCAGTCGGGCCGCACCGCCGAACACCCCGAGCACGAGTCCGGTCCGACGCCGATCCCGGTGCGCGTCCACCGGCGCCCTCCGCGTCAGGAGCCGGATCTGCGCGTCGGACCGGTCCGACGCCATCCGGGCTGACCGGCCGACGGCGTCGATCCACCTCGTCAGGACCCGGTCCGGGCGTCGCGATCCCCCGCGGAGCGGTCCGTCGGGGCCAGCAGTTCGC
>DATMCA010000159.1:0-4804 GCA_035559015.1 Umezawaea sp.
CTGGACGCCGACGTCGTCTGCCACACCGGTGACCTGGCGGACGGGATGGTGGAGCAGCGCCGCGGCCAGGTAGCGGCGCTGGGCACCGTGCGGGCGTCGATGGCGAAGCTCTACATCACCGGCAACCACGAGTACTACAACGAGGCCCAGGGCTGGCTCGACCACATGGAGGGCCTCGGCTGGGACCCGATGCACAACCGGCACCACGTCGTGGAGCGCGGCGGCGACCGGCTGGTGTTCGCGGGCATCGACGACCCGACCGGCACGGGGTCCACGCTGACCGGTCACGGGCCGGACATCGCCGCGGCGCTGGAGGGCACGAACCCCGACGACCCGATCGTGCTGCTGGCCCACCAGCCCAAGCAGGTGCCGGTCGCCGTCGGGGCGGGGGTGGACCTCCAGCTGTCCGGTCACACGCACGGCGGGCAGATCTGGCCGTTCCACTACCTGGTCCTGACCGACCAGCCCTCGCTCCAGGGCTTGAGCAGGCACGGCGAGCGCACGCAGCTCTACACGAGCCGCGGCTCCGGCTTCTGGGGTCCGCCGTTCCGCGTCTTCGCGCCCAGCGAGATCAGCGTCCTGGTGCTGCGATCAGGCCGATGAGCTGGTAGACGAGGCCGTCGGACAGCGCCGAGGTGAACAGGTCGGCACCGTGGGGCATGCCCATCTCCGCCGTCACGGCCGCCACCTCTTCCGTCGGGTTCGCGTACGGCCACAGGCCCGCGATGAGCACGAGGACGGCGCCGGCGAAGTGGGTGGACCGGTCGGCGTCCAGCGCGGGGAGCTCGCGGGTCACCAGCGCCGCCAGGCGGGCGGTGTTGTCGACGGCCCGCCGCTTGAACACCCTGGCGAACTCGCGGGAGATGTTGCGCTCCAGCACCGCGCCCATCGTGCTCATCAGTTCGCACAGGAGCCGCCTGTCCGCCAGCGACGCGGCGACGGTCCGCGCCACCGCCGTCTCCCGCGCGTAGTCGCCCGGCGCCACGGCCAGGTCGCGCAGCGCGGTGTCCACGTCGTCCAGCCAGGACTGCCAGGTGACGTCCAGGACCTCCAGGAAGATCGCTTCCCGGCTGTCGAAGTAGCGCAGGACGTTCGACTTCGCCAGGCCCACCCGATCGCTCAGCTCGCGCAGGCTGATGTCCGCCACCGGGCGTTCCGCGAGCATGGCCGAGGCGGCGCCCAGGATGGCCTCTCGCCTGGCCTGGACCTGTTCCGGTCGGCGAGCCCGTTGGAAGGTCACGGTCGGAATTTATCAGCCGGCAAGCCCGGCGACGGGTGGTCCGGAGGGCCGGGGTGGAATGCTGTCCCGGTGGCGTTCGAGGACTTGGCGCACCTGCGGCGGGCTCGCGATCTGATGGATCGGGAGTACGCGCGACCGCTGGACGTGCCCGCGATGGCGCGGGCCGCGTTGATGTCGCCCGCGCACTTCTCCCGGCGGTTCCGAGCCGAGTACGGGGAGACGCCCTACAACTACCTCATGACCCGGCGGATCGAGCGGGCCATGGCGCTGCTGCGGCGCGGGGACCTGAGCGTGACCGAGGTGTGCGTCGAGGTCGGCTGCACGTCCCTCGGGTCGTTCAGCTCCCGGTTCACCGAGCTCGTCGGTGAGACGCCCAGCGCCTACCGGGTCCGCGACCACACCGCCGCGGCACCGGTGCCCGCCTGCTACTCGAAGACGATGACGAGACCGAGCAGGATCTGAGAAGCGCGTACCCCCTGTTCGGACCTACGTTCTTCGACATGGACCTCAAGCTCTCACACACCTTCATCCCCGTTCACGACCAGGACGAGGCGCTCGCGTTCTACCGCGACGTGCTCGGGCTGGAGCTGCGCGTCGACCAGCCGTTCGACCAGTACCGCTGGCTCTCCGTCGGCCCGGCCGAGCAGCCCGACGTGGAGATCGTCCTCGAAGCCGTCGGCATGGGCCGGCCGGAGAAGGACGCCGAGTCGATGCGCGGACTGCTCGCCAAGGGCTCGTTGAGCACCGTCATCTTCACCACGACCGACCTCGACGGGACGTTCGAGAAGATCCGGGCGTCCGGCGCCGAGGTCATGCAGGAGCCCATCGACCAGCCGTACGGCGTGCGGGACTGCGCGTTCCGCGACCCGTCCGGCAACTCGATCCGCTTCTCCAGCCGCGGCTGACCGCTACTCGCCGATGGTGAGCATCCCCTCCGGCAGTCCGGCGACCTCGACGGACAGCCAGAGGGGGCGCCAGTCCTCCAGCTCGTGGTAGCGGCGCAGCTCGGCCACGCCGCCCAGCCAGCCCGCCCACGCGCCGTGGTCCGGCTCGTCGAAACCGCTCTGCACGAACGTCAGCCGCGTGCCGCCGTTCGACCCGGCCAGCTCCCACGTGTCGACGACGCCGTCGCCGCCTTCCCAGGCGAGCTGGATCCGGCGGCCGGGGTCGAGGTCGAGGATCTTGGCCGGGTTGTCCTCCAGGTCGAAGCCGCCCATGGCGAACCGGCCACCGACGTGCGGCTCGATGTCGACCTTGGCACCGAACCACCTGCTGAACGCGACCGGGTCGAGCAGCGACTCGTACACCGCCTCGGGGGCGGCGTCGATGAACAGCTCGGCCCGCAGGTCGGACGACGTGAAGTCGCACTTCGGGGTGAGGTCGCGGCCCTCGACGTGGTCGACCAGGTTGGCGATCGACAGCGCCCAGAACGTGTGCAGCACGCCGAGGGGGCTGGTGCCCGCCATGACCACCTCCCAGTCCGGGAAGTGCGACTGGGTCAGCGTCACGGTGGTCGTGCCCGCGGTCTCCTCGGCGAGCGCGATCTCCACGGTGGTGTCCTCGCCGCCGAGCAGCCAGGAGAACCGCAGCGTGCGGTCGTCGACGTGCAGCAGGCGCTGGTGGGGCGCGTCGCCCTCCGGCGTGTAGCGGCCCCAGAACTCGAACGTGCCCGGCAGGTCCACCTCGGCGTGCTCGGCCAGCCAGGTGCGCAGCGCCGTCGGGTCCGTCAACGCCGTGCGCACGTCGGACAGGGGCGCCTGGACGCGGGCCTTCATCCTCATCGGGTCAGTCATCACGGTCTCCCTTCGGGTAGCAGGCGACGGCGAGCTTGAAGGCGTCGCCCTCCGCGCCGCCGTAGCGGGTGAACAGGTCCCGCAGCACGGTCTTCAGGTCGTCCAGGAACTCCTGGCGCTGCTCGGGCCGGACCCTGATCTCCCCGGAGACGCCGATGGACGGCAACTCGGGGGCGGTCCGGTCCAGGTCGGCGATGTCCGCCTGGACCTCCTCCACGAGGGTCAGCAGGTGGCCGAGGCTCAGCTCGTCCTGCGCCCGGCGCGGGCCCAGGACGCCGACCAGGCGGGGTGACAGCCAGTACGAGCGGGCCGCCGCCTGGTAGACGCCCTCCTGGATGCCGCGCACCTTGCGTTCGGCCACCTGGGTCACCAGACCGGCTTCGACCAGGCGTTTCACGTGGTAGTAGACCCGCTGCGGGGTCTGGGCGAGCTGCCCGGCCACTTCGCCGCACGAGTGCGGCTCGGCGAGCTGCCGCAGCACTTCCACGCGCTGCGGCTTGAGCAGGGTCTCGGCCTGCTCGATCCGGTCGAGGTACAGGACGTCTCTCATCGCAAAAATCAGTTTGTACATAAAAATCAGCCTTGTCAATGCGACCGGGTCGGTTCTCGGTCAGGCTGTGCGCCATGACCGGTGAACGACTGCTCCCCGTCAACGGCGTCGAGCTGTGCGTCCAGGCGTTCGGCGACCCGTCCGACCCCGCGGTGCTGCTGATCGCGGGGTCGAACAGCTCGATGACGTCCTGGCCCGACGAGTTCTGCACGCGCCTGACCGGCCGGTACGTGATCCGCTACGACCACCGCGACACCGGGCGGTCGGTCACCTACCCGCCCGGCGAGCCGGGTTACGGGTTCCCCGAGCTGGTCGGGGACGCCGTCGGCGTGCTGGACGCGCTGGACGTGGCCTCCGCGCACGTCGTCGGCCTGTCGATGGGCGGCGGCATCGCCCAGGTCGTGGCCGTGGACCACCCGGACCGGGTCGCCTCGCTCACGCTGATGTCGACCAGCCCCGCCGCTCCCGGCGCGGACGGACTCCCGCCGCTGTCACCGGAGGCCATGGAGTACTTCACCACCCTGACCCAGCCCGACTGGTCGGACCGCGCGGCGGTGGTCGAGCACTTCGTGGGCGTGCGGCGCTGGTTCACGGTCGGCGAGTTCGACGAGGAGGCCGTGCGAGCCGGGATCGAGCACGACTACGACCGGACGTCGAGCTTCCGGTCGGCGTCCAACCACGACCTGCTCCACGGCGGCCCGGAGTGGGAGGGGCGGCTGGAGTCCGTCACCGCGCCGACCCTGGTCCTGCACGGCGACCGCGACCCGCTCTTCTCCCTCCCCCACGCCGAGGCGCTGGTCGACCTCATCCCGAACGCCACCCTGGTCGTCCTGCCCGGCGTCGGCCACGAGCTGCCGAGGTCGTCGTGGGACGTCGTGGTGCCCGCGATCCTGGATCACTCCAAGGTCTGAGCCACCTTGCGCGCCAGCCGGGCGGCACTCGGCCACCGCGCGACCACGCGTTCCCGCAACGCCCTCGCGTGCCGCGCCGCGCCCGCGAACTCGGGCTCGGTCATCGCCCCGACCACGCCGAGCCGGTGGGCGAACCGCTGCCGCGCACCGACGAAACCCCACTTCCAGTCCTCGTGCAACAGCCTGTCGAGGTGGTCCCGACCGCCCCGGTGGGCGCGTTCGACCAGCGCGTCCCCGCGCACCAGCCACCCGACGCAGTGCTCGGCGACCGTGCCCGTCACGTCCGGCCGCAGCGCGCGGTACGCGGCCT
>DATMCA010000160.1:0-6590 GCA_035559015.1 Umezawaea sp.
CCGAGAGCGACCTCCAGCACTCCGGCGAGCAGTTCGTCACCGTCGAGGACTCGATGTCCGTCGTGCACCGCTCCCGCGGTCGACTCGCGCCCGCGAGCGACCACCTGCTCTCCGAGGTCTCGATCGTCTGCCGCCTGGCCCGCGAGGTCCTCGGCGGCGAGCACCCGGTGCCGTGGGAGGAGTTCGAGAAGGACTACGACACCATCCGCGACCGGATCGCCAACGTCGTGCCCGGCTGCGCCGACTACAACACGCGGGTCCGGCAGCCGGACGGTTTCGTGCTCCCCCACGCTCCCCGCGACGCGCGGGAGTTCAACGCCACCAAGTCCGGCAAGGCGAACTTCACCGCGAACGAGCTGACCGTGCTGCGGGTGCCGGAGGGCAGGCTGCTGCTCCAGACCATGCGCAGCCACGACCAGTACAACACCACGATCTACGGCCTGGACGACCGCTACCGCGGCGTGAAGGACGGGCGTCGGGTCGTGTTCGTCGCACCGGACGACCTGACGTCGCTCGGCTTCGCCGACGGCGAGGTGGTCGACATCGTCAGCGAGTGGCCGGAGGACCCGACCGGCGTCACCGAACGACGAGCCGAGTCGTTCCGGATCGTGTCGTACCCCACGGCCGTCGGCTGCGCCGCCGCGTACTTCCCGGAGGCGAACTCGTTGGTGCCACTGGACTCCACCGCCACCACGTCCGGCACGCCGACGTCCAAGTCGATCGTCGTGCGACTGGAGCACCGGGGGTAGGCAGGGCGAGACCGGCGACCGGCACCACCCTGTCCTGTCCCGTCCCGGCAACCCCGAGGGCGGGGCGAAGTCCGGAGGGCAGAGCGAAGTCCGGACCACCACCGTCCACCGTGGACGTCCGCACGCAGGACGTCCACGCCGGACTGGCGACCGGCGAACTGGCCCCGTCAGCCCTCCTCCGGCGCCAATCCGACCGGAGAACCCGAGCCGCCCACGCACCCCCGCACCCTCTCGCCACGCTCGGCCCGGCTGGCCGGTCAGCTCGCCGTACCCGCCCAAGACGGCCCGCCAGCCCACCGAACCGGCCAAGACGGCCGGTCAGCCCGCCGTACCCGCCCAAGACGGCCCGCCAGCCCACCGAACCGGCCAAGCCGATCGATCAGCCCGCCGTACCCGCCCAAGCGGCCCATCAGCCCGCTGTTCTCGCCCAGGGCGGCCCGTCAGCTCACCAGGCTCGGCCAAGCCGCCCGATCAGCCCGCCGGCCCACCCACGACCCATCAGATCGCCGGGCTCGGCCAAGACGCCGGTCAGCCCGCCGGGCTCGGCCAAGCCGGCCGGGCCGTCCCCGGCAGTTCGCCGCGCTACTTCGCGAGGCGTTCCAGTACCGCCATGGCCGCGTTGTGGCCGCCGATGCCGCTGACCCCGCCTCCACGCCGAGCACCCGCGCCGCAGATGAACAGGTTGGCCACGTCGGTCTCCACGCCCCAGCCGCCCGCCGCGCCGCCTACCTCGCCGCCTGCCTCACCGTCCTCCGCGAACGGCCACGCCAGGTCGCCGTGGAAGATGTTGCCGCGCGGCAGCCCGAGTTCGGCCTCCAGGTCCAGCGGCGTGCGCGCCTCGATGCACGGCCGCCCGTCGGCGTCGACCGCCAGGCAGGACTCGATCGGCTCCTCCAGGTACCGGTTCAACCCGGCCAGATACCGCTCGACCAGCGACGACCGCAGTTCCTCGTTGCGCCCCTCGAACAACGCCGCGGGCAGGTGCAGCCCGAACAGCGTCAACGTGTGGTGCCCCTCCAGGGACGGCCCGAGGATCGACGGGTCGGTCAGGGAGTGGCAGTACATCTCGCCCGGCAGCACGGACGGCACCTCGCCGGCGGCGCTCTCCGCGTAGGCCGTCTCCAACTGCGAGTAGGACTCGTCCAGGTGGAACGTCCCGGCGAACGCGACCTCGGCGGGCACCCCGGAGCGCAACCGGGGCAGGCGGGTCAGCAGCATGTTGACCTTCAGCTGGCAGCCCTCACCCCGCGACACCACCTCCTTCCCCCGCAACGAGTCCAGCACGGCGGGCGCCACGCCGGACAGCACGAACCGAGCACCCACCTCCCGGCCGCCGAACACCACCGACCCGGACGCGCCGTCGGCCGACACCCGAGTCACCGCCTCCCCGGTGACGATCTCCACCCCGGCGGCCGACGCCACCCGCAGCAACTCCGCGGTGACAGCGCCCATCCCACCGACGGGCACCCTCCACTCCCCCGTGCCGTTGCCGATCACGTGGTAGAGGAAGCACCGGTTCGCGGCCAGGTCGGCGGACTTCAGCGACGTGTGCGTGCCGATCAGCCCGTCGGTCGCCACCACCCCGCGCACCACGTCGTCCGGGAACAGCTCCTCCAGCACCACGCCGAGCGGCTGCTCGAACACCGGACCCCACAGGTCACCGGCCAGCGCGGCGAAGTCGGCGCGCGGGAGCAGCGGCTCCAGCATCGTCGGTGCCAGCACGGCGGCCAGCGCGTCCAGGGAGGCGTACCAGCGCTGCCACACCTCCCAGGCCGAATCCGACCCCGTCAGGGCGCGGAACGACTCGGCCGACGCCGGACCGGGGTCGCGTTCGACCAGCAGCCCGCCGTCGCCGAAGGGCGTGTAGGACGACGACGCACGAGACCGGAGCTCCAGCCGCAGGCCGAGGTCGGCGACGATCCGGTCCGGCAGCAGGCTGACCAGGTACGAGAACCGCGACAGGCGGGCGGGCACACCCGCGAACGGGGACGCGCTCACCGCCGCCCCGCCCACGTGGTCGAGCTTCTCGATCACCAGCACCGACAACCCGGCCTTCGCCAGGTAGGTCGCCGCTACCAGCGCGTTGTGCCCGCCACCCACCACCACGACGTCATAGGAGTCCACCCGGCCAACCTAGCGCCGCCACGGCGGATCGCGGCCGACGAAGAGCCGCACCACGAACCCACCGCGACCGAGCACGGGGACGACCCCCGCCGGGACGCGCGAAGCGAGAGCCGCCAGCGCGCCCCGGAGCAGGAGCCAGAGGAAGAGGAGTGCCATGGAGCAAGTACACCGACGGGCACCGACAAAAAACGGCCTGGAGCCGTCACCCGATCAGGTACGGGCTCAACTCGTGAAGAGCGGCGTCACCCGACGCACCAGTTCCACCAGGCCGTAGGCGAGCGGAAGACCGACCCACAGCCACGCGAACACGATCAACGGTCGCCTCATCGGGACGCCTCCTCCAGCTCGGCGGGCTCGTGGAACTTCGCGTTGACGGGCTTCACCAGCTCGTTCGCGACGAACCCGATGGCCAGCAGCGCGATCATGATGAACAGCGAGTTCGTGTACAGGTCGGGCCCGGACTTGCCCGCGGCCTTCTGGCTGTCGGCGATGGCGTTCACGATCAGCGGTCCGAGCACGCCGGCCGTCGACCACGCGGTGAGCAGCCGACCGTGGATCGCGCCGACCTGGAACGTGCCGAACAGGTCCTTCAGGTACGCCGGGATGGTCGCGAAACCGCCGCCGTAGAACGACAGGATCACCATCGCGCACACCACGAACAGCGCCGTCGACACGTTGCCCGCCAACGCGATCACGAGGTACATCGCCGCGCCGACGCCGAGGTAGATCCGGTAGATGTTCTTGCGCCCCACCAGGTCCGATGTGGACGACCAGACGATCCGACCGGCCATGTTGGCCAACGACAGCAGGGCGACGAACCCACCGGCCGCCGCGACCGCGATCGGCGTCGCCGTCTGCGCGAAGAAGTCGGTGATCATCGGGGCGGCCTTCTCCAGGATCCCGATGCCCGCGGTGACGTTGAAGCACAGGATGATCCACAGGCACCAGAACTGGGGCGTGCGGATGGCGTTGCGCGCGGACACGTTCGCCGTCGTGATCATCTTGTTGACCACCGCCGCGGCCGGTTCCCAGCCGGGAGGCCGCCAGCCCTCGGCGGGCACGCGGATCAGCAGCACGCCCAGCGACATGAACACCGCGTACACGACGCCGTGCACGGCGAACGACTCGGCGATGCCCGTGTGGTCCTTGCCGAACGACTTGAGCATCTGCGTCGACCACGGCGACGCGATCAGCGCACCGCCGCCGAAGCCCATGATCGCGATGCCGGTCGCCATGCCCGGCCGGTCCGGGAACCACTTGATCAGCGTCGACACCGGCGAGATGTAGCCGATGCCGAGCCCGATGCCGCCGACGAAGCCGTAGCCGATCACCACCAGCCAGAACTGCGAGGTCCACGCGCCGAGCGCGGAGATCAGGAACCCCGACGAGAAGCACACCGCGGACACGAACATCGCCCAGCGCGGACCGTTGCGCTCGACGAGCGTGCCGCCGAACGCGGCCGAGAGCCCGAGCATGACGATGCCGAGCTGGAACGGCAGGGCGCTCTGCGTGCCGGACAGGCCCAGCGCGCCTTCGAGGGGCGACTTGAAGACGCTCCACGCGTAGGCCTGGCCGATGGCGAGGTGGACCGAGAGCGCGGCCGGCGGGATGAGCCAGCGGTTCCAGTCCGCTGGTGCGACTGTTCGGGAGCGGTCGAGGAAACCCACTGTCCGACACCTCCGTAACCTGGTTGGTGACCACCGGAACTTAATTGCTCGCCGATGGTGTTCGCACGAGCGGGGCCGGTGAGCGGTAGGTCATCGGCGGGGAACGGCTCGAAGTTAGGGGTTGTCGAGATGGGACGCGTCACGGTTCGACGTCCGGTGATCAGCTTCTCGTCGCACGGGGAGCGCAGGAAGATCGACGCCCTGGCGGCCGAGGAGCCGTTGGAGTTGCGGGTGGACGGTCGGGCGCTGGCCGTGACGATGCGCACCCCCGGCCAGGACGTGGAACTCGCGCACGGCTTCCTGCTCAGCGAAGGCGTGGTCACCGATGTCGAGGACATCTCGACCGCCCGGTTCTGCGAGGGCACCGGCCCCGACGGGCAGAACACCTACAACGTGCTGGACCTGGCCCTCGCGCCCGGCGTCCCGCCGCCGGACGTGGGCGTCGAGCGGAACTTCTACACCACCTCCTCCTGCGGGGTGTGCGGGAAGGCCGCGCTCGACGCCGTTCGGCTGAAGACCTCGTTCTCCCCGGCGGGAGACCCGTGCCGCGTGCGCGTGGACGTGCTGACCACGCTGCCGGACGTCCTGCGGACCCAGCAGAAGGTGTTCGCCTCGACCGGCGGGCTGCACGCGGCCGGGCTGTTCACCTCGTCCGGCGAGCCGCTGGTGGTGCGCGAGGACGTGGGCAGGCACAACGCGGTCGACAAGGTCCTCGGCTGGGCGCTGATGAACGGTCGGATCCCGCTGCGCGACCACGTGCTGATGGTGTCCGGGCGGGCGTCGTTCGAGCTGGTGCAGAAGGCGGCGATGGCCGGGATCCCGGTCCTGTCGGCGGTGTCCGCGCCGTCCTCGCTCGCGGTGGAGCTGGCCGAGGAGCAGGGCATGACCCTGATCGGCTTCCTCAGGGGCGACTCGCTCAACGTCTACACCGGTGCCGAGCGCGTTGAAGCCCCTTGACGACGTCCTGGTGGTCAGCTTCGAGCAGGCCGTAGCCGTCCCGTACGCGACGCGGCTGCTGGCCGACCTCGGGGCGCGGGTGGTCAAGGTCGAACGCCCCGGCACCGGCGACTTCGCCCGGCACTACGACTCGGCGTGCGGCGAGGTGTCGTCGTACTTCGCCTGGACGAACGTCGGCAAGGAGTCCATCACCCTCGACCTGGCCCACGACCGCGCGGGCGAGGTGGTGGCCCGGCTGGTCGCGCGGGCGGACGTCGTGCTGTGCAACCTCTCCCCCGGCGCGGCACGACGGCACGGGCTGGACGCGGACGCTCTTCGCGCGGACAGGCCGGACCTCGTCGTGGGCGAGCTGTCCGGCTACGGCGACGGCGGCCCGTACGGCGCGCGGAAGGCGTTCGACGCGCTCGTCCAGTCCGAGGCCGGGCTGGTGGAGCTGACCGGCGACGGCGCCGTGACCGCGCGGGCCGGGATCTCCGTGGCCGACATCGCGGCCGGGGTGCAGCTCCAGTCCGCCGTGCTGGCCGCGCTGGTCGCCCGCGCACGGACCGGGCAGGGCGCCACGCTGCGGCTGAGCCTGTTCGAAGCCCTGGCCGAGTGGATGCACCAGCCGATGCTCTACGCGGCGGGCACGGGCCGGGCAGCGCCCCGCAACGGTGCCCACCACCCGAGCATCGCGCCGTACGGGCCCTTCCCGTGCGCCGACGGCGCGGTGCACCTGGCCGTGCAGAACGACCCGCAGTGGCGGCGGCTGTGCGCCGAGGTGCTGACCAGGCCCGCGCTGGCCGACGACCCCCGGTTCGGCACAGTCGCCGACCGGGTCCGGCACCGGGACGAGCTGCACGCCGAGCTGGACTTCGGCGCGTGGACCGCGGACGCCCTGCTGGCCGCGCTGGACGCCGCCGACGTGCCCGCGGCGCGCACCCGGAGCGTCACCGAACTGCCCGACCACCCGCAGCTCGTGGCCCGCGACCGGAGGCACGAGGTCGTGGTGCCCGGCGGGGCGGTCACGATGCTCCGGCCACCGGTCGACGGCTGGGACTGGGCGCCGGGGGCGGTGCCCGCGCTGGGCGAGCACACCGATCACGTCCTGCGC
>DATMCA010000161.1:0-4565 GCA_035559015.1 Umezawaea sp.
TGTTGGTGACGAAGGGCAGACTACGGCTGGCACACCGGGCACCAGTACAGGTTTCGGGCCGCCAGTTCGCCGCGCGCGATCGGCGTGCCGCACACCAGGCACGGCTGCCCGGTCCGCCGGTACACGTACACCTCGCCGCCGTGCCGGTCCTTGCGCGGCGCCCGCCCGGTCACCTCGGGCAGGTGCTCCGGCCGGACCGTGTCGATCCGGCCCACCTTCACGCCGTCGCGCATGAGCAGCACCAGGTCCGCCCACAGCAGGTCCCACAACGCCCGGTCGATCCCCCGACCGGGCGTCAACGGGTGCACGCCGTGCCGGAACAGGACTTCCGCCCGGTAGACGTTGCCGACGCCGGACAGGACCTTCTGGTCCAGCAGCAGCACCGCGATCGGCGTGCGGGACTTCGAGATCCGCGCGAAGCAGAGGTCCGGGTCCGCGTCGCGGCGCAACGGGTCCGGCCCGAGGCGGGCGTGCACGGCCGCCACCTCGACGTCCGTCAGCACCTCGCACGCCGTCGGCCCGCGCAGGTCCGCCCAGTGCGTGCTGCCGACGACCCGCATCCGCACCTGCCCCACCGGGGTGGTCGCGGGCAGCGGGTGGTCGTCGAACGTCCCGTACAGCCCCAGGTGCACGTGGACGGTGGCGTCGGGACCGTAGACGTGGAACAGGTGCTTGCCGTGCGCCTCGGCGCGCTTGAGCACCCGACCGTCCACAAGGGACGCCGAGGACGCGAAGCGCCCCTGGGGGCTGGACACCTCGACCGGTTTGCCCGCGAACCTGCGCTGGTGCAGCTTCGCGAGCCGGTGCAGCGTGTGACCTTCAGGCATTGTCTTGGCGAGGCACTACGGCAGCGGCGGGACGACGTGGTCGACCTCGTACTCCGCGACGATCCCGATGCGGCGGGCGTGCCGCACCTCGCCGGAGAACTTGGTCGTGAGGAAGGCCTCCACGATCGCGGTCGCCTCCTCGGTGGAGTGCATCCGCGCGCCGACGCCCGCCAGCTGGGCGTTGTTGTGCTCGCGGGACAGCGTCGCGGTCTCGACGCTCCACGCCAGCGCGCAGCGGGCGCCGGGGACCTTGTTGGCGGCGATCTGCTCGCCGTTGCCGGAACCGCCGATCACGATGCCGAGGCTGCCCTCGTCGGCGACGACGCTGGTCGCCGTGGCGACGCAAAAAGCCGGGTAGTCGTCCTCGGCGTCGTAGACCGCCGGGCCGATGTCGACGACCTCGTAGCCGGTGGCCGTGAGGTGCTGGACGAGGTGGGACTTCAGCTCGAAGCCCGCGTGGTCGGATCCAAGGTAAACGCGCACGTCCGGGGAGTCTGCCATCCCGTGCCGGCATGCTTGCAGGATGTTCGGTCAAGAGGGGTTCGGACTGCGGCTCGAATGGGGCGGGGAGGGCGTCACGGCCCTGGGCGGGCTGTGCGCCGTGCTGGTCGTGGTGGACGTGCTGTCGTTCACGACGTCGGTCGACGTGGCCGTCGGCCGGGGTGCCGCGGTGAAGCCCGTGCGCTGGCTGGACCGCGCCTCAGCCGCCCCGACCACCAACCCGGCGTGGACGCTGCGCCCCTCGTCCCTGGACACCGTTCCCGCCGGTGAGCTGCTGGAACTCTCCTCCCCCAACGGCGCGACCCTGTGCGACCTGGCGAGCGGCACCGGTGCCGCCGTGCTCGCGGGCTGCCTCCGCAACGCCGACGCCGTGGCCCTCGCCGCGCTGGAGATCGCCGAGGGCCGCCCCATCGGCGTGATCCCCGCGGGCGAGCGGTGGGGCATCGACATCAACACGAACAAGGCGGAGCAGTTCTTCGGCCCGCTCCGGCCGTGCGTGGAGGACTTCATGGGGGCGGGCGCGATCCTGTCCGCGCTGCTGGAGCACGCGCCCGTGCGGGCGTCGGTGGAGGCACGGGTGGCGGCCGACGCGTACCGGGGCACGGGGGCACGGGTGGCGGAGGTGGTCGCCGAGTGCGTGTCCGGGCGTGAGCTGATCGGGGCCGGTCACGCGGGGGACGTGGAGGTGGCGACGCGGGTGAACGTCAGCAAGGCGGCTCCCCGGCTGGTCGACGGGGTGCTGCGGGGCTGACCCGCGGCGCTCGCACCGGAGCGGACGCCGCGGGCCGAGCGCTCAGCCGTTCGGCGTGGTGATCACCGCGAACGTCGAACCCTGCCCGGCGATGCGGGCGTTGAGCTCGGTGATGATGGTCTCGATCGGCACGTAGTTGTTCAGCTCACCGAGCTGGCACGGGCCGGAGCGGGCCTGCTGGCTGCCCTCCAGGATGCCGAGCGCGGTGTGGTCGACCTGGCTGAACAGGGGTCCGCCGCTGTCGCCCGCGCGGGCGCAGATGTCGGTGTTGATGCCGACGTCGGTGGACAGCACCCGGCCGCACCTGGTACCGACCAGGTAGTCCTGGCCCGCGCCGCTGTCGACCGAGTCCGGGTAGTTGATCGCGCTGGAACCCGAGCCGGTCGCGCAGACCACCCAGCCCGCCTTGATCTCGTCCAGCGTGTGCGTGCCGGTGATCTCCTCGTCCACCGAGGTCGCCTGCTGGCCGCAGGGGGTGTCGTGGTTGCTGTCCAACCCGCCGTTGCGGCAGTACTTCAGCACCCGGTTGCGGCCGGTCTGACCGTCCAACCAGGTCACGGCGGTGGCGTCGTCCACGTAGGGCAGCGCCGCGTAGTCGTACGGGTAGATGTTCTTCTCGATGCCGTGCTGCTGCACGACGTCGTTGCCGTTGTGCTGGGTGGGCGTGCCGTTGGTCTTGGTGGCCATGCAGTGGCCCGCCGTCAGCACCCACGCCTTGCCGGGGAAGCCGCCGCCGGTCGAGCGGAGGTTGAAGCCGCTGGTGCAGCCGCCCCAGGTGCCGTTGTCCCGCTTCATGTCCAAGCGCAGACCGCCGCGCATCGGGCCGTAGTTCGTGCAGTACAGCGGGTGGCAGAAACCCCAGTCCACGTTGGGCGTGGCCATCGGCTCGGGCTCGGCCAGCGGACGGACCACGGCGATGCCCGGCTCGGCGGCGACCGCGCGCTGGGCCGTGTCGGCCGCGGCGGAAGCCGTCACGGCCCGCGGGACCCACGCGCGTTCCCAGACCACCACGCGGTTCTCGGTCTCGCTGATCGCGGGCAGGTACACGGCTTCCGGGCCCGCGCCGACCCTGGCGGCGATCCTCCCGCGGGCCTCGGTCAGCTCGGCCAGCGAGTGCTCGACGGTCCGCGTCCGCACGTGGGAACGGTCCGGCAGCTTCGCCAGGTGCGGTTCGGCGACGGCGGTCTCGGTCATCGCGACGACCAGTTCACCGCCCGCCGCCTGGTCGATCCACATGCCGCCGTACTCGGCGCTCGCGTCCTTCCTCAGCACCTCGTCCAACCCGTCGGCCTGCTTCTGCAGGTCCAGCCTCCGCAACGCCTCGCGCTCGGAGACGCCGTACGCCTTCACCAGGTACCGCACGGATTCCCGCACCGACCCCTGGTCGACCGGCGGTGCCGCGACCGCCCCTCCGGACGGGCTCAGCGCCACCGTCGTGGCGGCGACCAACGAGGCCACCACCAACCCTGCTCGTGCGACCTTGACCACGGTTCCCCCTGTCGTCGACGGACACGGGTCACTCCAACAGCCGCGTGCCGATCGGGTGGGGGGAACGGGGTGAGGTTGGGACGGTTGTCGCAGCGGGTTGCGACGTTCAGCGCTGGATGGACTTGACCTCGCAGAACTCGTCCAGCCCGAAGCGGCCGAACTCGCGGCCGTTGCCGGACTGCCGGTAGCCGCCGAAGGGCGCGCTGGTGTTGAACGCGCCGCCGTTCACGTCGACCTGGCCCGCGCGCAGGCGCTTCGCGACGGCCAGCGCCCGGTCGGGGTCCGCGGAGAACACGGCGCCCGCGAGGCCGTAGATGGTGGCGTTGGCGATCCGCACGGCGTCGTCCTCGTCGGTGTACGGCATGACCGACAGCACCGGGCCGAAGATCTCCTCCTGCGCGATGGTCATGTCCGTCGTGACGCCGCCGAACACCGTCGGGGCCACGTAGGCACCCTGGTCGAGAGGGGCGTCCGGCCCGCCGAGCGCCAGCGTCGCGCCCTCCTCCACGCCCTTGCGGATGTAGCCGACGACGCGGTCGCGCTGAGCGGCGGACACGGCGGGGCCGATGCGGGTCGTGGGGTCCGACGGGTCCGCGGACCGGTACTTGGACGCGGCGGCCACGGCCAGCTCCAGCGCCTCGTCGTGGCGGTCGGCGGGGACCAGCAGCCTGGTCCAGGCGCTGCACGCCTGGCCGTTGTTCATGAACGCGTTGGCGACGCCGATCTTCACGGCCCGGCCGAGGTCGGCGTCGTCGAGGACGACGCAGGCGGACTTGCCGCCCAGTTCCAGCGCCACGCGCTTGACGGTCTCGGCGGCCAGCGCGGACACCCGACGACCGGCCCTGGTGGAGCCGGTGAACGACACCATGTCCACGTCCGAGTGGCTGACGAGCGCTTCACCGACGACCGGGCCGGTGCCGTGGACCAGGCCGAACACGCCTTCCGGCACGCCCGCGCCCGCGACCACCGAGGCCCGCAGGTCGGCCGTCATCGGCGCC
>DATMCA010000162.1:0-2989 GCA_035559015.1 Umezawaea sp.
ACCCTCGGCGAGCATGACGAGGGTGTCGAGGAAGGTGCGGCCGTAGAAAGATCTCGAAGGCTCGGGATTTGATCAAGGAACGTCCTCCTGGTGGGGTTGACGGGCTTGATGTCCCAATGACCTACCGAGGAGGACGTTCGTGGCCCAGCGTAGCGGTCTGACCCGTGGGGATCGCCGTCGTAACGCCAAGATCGAGGAGTTGCGGGCGGTGGTTCGCTCGGATCGGGCAATCTTGGCGATTGATCTCGGTGAGGACAAGCAGGTCGCGGCGTTGCTGGATCATGACGGCCGGGTGCTGGGCCGCAGGGTCGCGAGGGACAAGGCACACGCGCTGGGCGGGCTGTTGAGGTGGGCAGTCGAGCAGGCCGGTAGGCATGGCTTCGTCGGCGTGGTGGTGGGATGCGAGCCGACCGGGCATCGGTGGCGGTCGGTGATGCAGCTGGCCGACGCGGCGGGGCTGGGGTTCGTGTGTGTGCAGTCGTTGCGGGTGCATCTCGCCCGGGAGGCCGACGACTACACCCGGGACAAGACCGATCACAAGGACGCCGTGCTGATCGGCAAGTTGATCGCTCGGCTGGACTGCTATCTGCCCGAGCGCGCGGAGGAAGACTGGGCTCGGCTGCGGCATCTCGGGCAGCGTAGGTTCCGGCTGGTCGGCGAGATGGTCGCGTGCCGGAACCAGATCGACGACCTACTGTCGTGCTGCTGGCCGGCGGCGCTGGAGTGCGCGGTCAAGCCGTTCGATTCCACGACCTGGCTGGCCTGCCTAGCGGTCACGGTGGACCGCTGCAACGGCAATCCCGCCAAGCTACGCGGGCTGGGCCGTGGCCGATTCTCTGCCGCGGTGCGCCGCGAGCTGCCCCGGTTCGGCGCGCAGCGGGTCTGTCACAAGGTCGCCGACCGGTTCTTCGCCGCCCTCACCGACGGCCGCGGCGTGACCGTTCAGCGTCGCGGCGCGCTGGAGCGGGTCGGCATGTTGATCGACGACTGGCGCTCGGCCATCGCTCGCCTGGGCGAGGTCGAGGCCCGCATGGTCGCCGTCCTCGACGGGCTCGGGTTGACTACCCTGGTCACCTCCGTTCCGGGGGTATCCGCGGTCGGCGCGGCGGTCATCCTGGCCGAGACTGGCGACCTGTCTCGATTCGCCACCGCGCGCAGCGTGGTCAAGCACGCCGGGTTGAACCCGGCGGAGAACACTTCCGCGAACTTCCGCGGCCAGACCCGGGTCAGCCACCGGGGCCGACCCGCGCTGCGCGCGGCCGCCTGGCGGGCCGCATGGGGTGCGCTGCCCCACAACCCGGTCCTGGGCGCCAGGTTCACCCACCTGACCACCCGCGAACGGGACCGGCTTGCCCCCGGGCAAGCCCGCGTAGCCTGCGCCGCCACGCTGCTGCGCTGGCTCTACGCCATCGTCACCACGCGCGAGTCCTGGAACCCCGACCGCGCCGCCGGCATCCGTGCCGGTCAGGCAGGTGAGGCAGCAGCGGCCTGACCAGCCCGATGGCGTCGGACGCTCTGGCCCGACGCCGCGGGACAGCCGAACAGACCATCCCCTCCCGCGGCGGGGCGAGCCCGCCTGGCCGTTGAGCTTCCAAGCTCGTCAAACACCAAGGGCCGCCCCGCCGCACCCTGCACAAGCTCGATTGCGCGTTGTCGGGAACTCACCCACCGGGTGAGAACCAGCCCGCTTGATCATCTACGTAGAGACGCAGGACTCGCGGCGGAGCCCCCAACTACCCCGGGAGGGAAGCGCAACCTGCCGGCCGCGGGAACACCCCCCCGAGGCCAGCAGCTCCCGCATGCCCATATCCCGCGGCCGATCCGCGCAGCAACTCACCAAACCAGCGAAAATTGATCAAACCGGGCAACCCTTGACAACTGCCTCTTACGCTGGTGTTTGGCGGCGGTGGACAGGTAGCTGCGGATCGCGCAGAACTGGGTGGCTCCGGTGAGGGTGCGCAGGCAGCCGGACACCTTCTGCCGGAGCTTGATCATGCGGATGTCGCGCTCGGAGCCGTTGTTGTCCGGTGGTATCCGCGAGTCGCTGGTGAAGCGCAGGTAGTCGTCCTGGCGGTCGCGCAGCCGCCGAGCAAGCGCGTGGTGCTTGCGCATCAGCTTGCTGGTCCGCGGCGCGGTCTGGGTGAGGCCGATCTGCGCGGCCGAGCGGTAGAGCTGGACCTGCTTGTCCAGGGCGTCGGGATCGACGGCGGCACCGGCGGCGACCGCCTCGGCCACCAGCTTCTGCATGGCCACCAGCGCGTCGCCGGCTTGGGTGGCCCAGCACCAGTCGGTGTCGGGCGCAGTGCTCTCGGCGACGGCGGCCAGCTCCCGCAACGCGTGGGCACAGCACAACTGATGCGCGGCGTCGAGGTAGGTGTCGTAGGGCGCCCACGCGTCGTGCACCGCGACACCGCGGAACCTCGTCAGGACGCCGGCGTCGTTGATGCCCTTGCGGCCGCGCTTGGGATGGCAGGTGATCAGGGTGTACTTGCCGGTGCGGGCGCAGTGCACCCAGTGCAGCTGCCCGGCCACGCGCAGCCCGGTCTCGTCGAACCCGGCCACCTCGGCGGCGGCGATCCGGTCGGCGACCTCGGTGAGGAACCCGTCGAGCCCGGCGGCGGCTCGCGCGGTCATGGCGGCCACGGTGGCATCCGACACCGGGGTGCCGAACAGCTCGGCCAGCGCCTGGGCGGTGCGCTTCTTGGACAGGAACTGCCCGACGTAGAGGTAGAGCACGATCGCGGTGATCCGCGGCCCGTACTGCACCGGGGCGCTCACCCCCTCCGGCGCGGCGCCGCCGCTGGTGGTCCCACAGTCACAGCCGCGGGCGATGAGCTGGTGCTCGATCACCTGCACCGTCATCGGTGGCAGGTCGAACACCTGCCGGCGTTCCATCCCCACCTCGGGCGCGTTCACCAGGCTCGCGCCGCACCCGGTGCACGGGCCGGGCTCGTACCGGCGCCGCTGGTTCGGGTTGTCGACCATCGCC
>DATMCA010000163.1:0-4062 GCA_035559015.1 Umezawaea sp.
TCCGGACCGTGGCCTCCATGCCGCGAGGGAAGAAGTCGTCCTCGATTACCGCGACCGCGTCATCGCCGATGGACCACTCGCCCACGGTCGGCGCCATGTCCCCGCGGACGATGAAGTGGGGCGTCGCGAGAGGCCTCGCGCTGATGCTCTGCTGGGAGTCTGCATGGTCCTGGAGGGTGTCCAGTTCGGACACACCCGACCACTGGTGCTCGGACTCCAGCAGAAGGAAACCTCCGCCGTCCACGGTGTACGCGTCGACGTCCTCGGACACGGCGATCGGCGTGCCTTCGGCTGTGCCGTCGCCGGTCGCGAACTCCCTGGTGATCATCCCGGAGCCGTCGCGTGCCCAGGTGTAGTCGACCAGGTTCGCCCCGTACTCGAACACGTGCGGGCTGCCCTGGACACCGAGGAGCGGCTCGCCCTGCAGTAGCCGGCGGATCGGTCGGCCCATGGCGTCCACACCGACGACGTCGAACAGCAGGTCCGGCCCGTCGAGCGTGTTGGCCAGGTTCCGGAGCGCTTGGCCCACCGTCGACAGGTCGAAGCCGTCGTACTCGCGGTCGCGGTCGATGCCGCTGGAGAGCGTGCCGTCCAGTTCGATGCCGATGTCGCCGCCCGTGTGCGCCTGCGCCAGTTCGACGAGGTCTCGGGCGATCTGCAGTTGCTCGACGGCGGCGAACGTGACGCCCTGGGTGGCGATGTAGTCGCCGCTGGGGGCGACCTTGTTGCCGTAACTACCGTCGACGAGCGCCAGCACCGGCAGCACCATCCGGTGGTCGAAGTACGACCAGTAGTCCCCGGCGCCGATCTGCACGACGCCGTTCGCGCTGGAGTAGTTCGACGTCCAGATGATGCCGCCCCACACTGGGCGCTCGTCGCGGTAGACGGTGAGGGTCCGCTTCGCGGGCATCGTCCAGTCGTACGGGTCTTCGACCGCCCGCTGTGGCGTGAGCCGCGGCTCGACGACGAAGCTCCCGGAGAGCACCCCGCTGTCGTTGAGCTTCTTGCCGTACCGGACCCCGTTGAGCGGGAGGTCCCCGAGCACGTTGCCGGTGCTGAGGTCGGCGACCTCGTACCGGTAGAGCGGGAGCACCACGTCTGCCCCCGATCAGGTCGCCTTGGGCCCGACGTGGCGGATGGTGACGGACGTCGGCGAGGAGGGCAGGTCGAACGCCAGGGTCGCGGTCGCGGACTGGTAGGCGTAGATGGACACGGTGTCGCCGACGCTGAAGTCCTGCTCAACCGTGACCGACGCGGACCAAGGCGCCGTGCCGCCGGTGTAGGCGCTGCTGGTCCCGTACACCGTGCCGAGCCCACTGGAGGCGATCGTCAGCGCGCGTTCAGCGGCGACCCCTCCAACGAACCGCGCGTTCGCGACCCACTCGTAGGCACCCGCGCGGGCGCACGTGAACACCGTGCCGCCCGACACTGTCGAGGTAGTCCAGTCAGCCGAGGTGAAGCTGCTGCTGTTGAAGTCGATCCGCTGCTGCACGCCGCTGGCCGGTGCCTGCGCGGTGCCGGACTGGAAGTACCGGGCGCGGTGGCGCGTAGCCGAGGTGATACCACCGGCTGCGTAGCTGTCCAGCCAGCCCGATCCGGTGTACCGGTAGACCATGTTGTCTGTGGACAGCAGCGCCAACTGCCCCGCCACTGGGTGGGTGATGTCGGCCAGTGCCGCAGTGACAACCAACCCTTGGACCCGCCACGCCGTGCCGTCGTGGACCTCGATCCACTTCTTGTCGATCCGCCAGATCGGCATGCCGGGGTACGGAGTCAGCGTGGCCCGGTCGGCGGTGTCCTTGATCGGCAGGAGCCCGCCGAGGGCGACAAACCAGCTCGGCCGCAGGTCGTCAATCATCGCGGTCGTCACTGTGGTCGCGTTCGCGGTGATGCGGAGGCGGGCCAGCGGAATGTAGTCCGGGATGGCTGCGAGCAGCGCGGTTGGGTCGCCAGCGCCCGGTGTGCCGATGACCTCGACGACCTCAAACTTGGTGGAACCGTCGCTGTAGTAGGTGTCGCTCTGGCGGCCGATGATGATGTGGTTGCGCTGCTGCGACCCGTGCGCAGGGGTGGTGCCGAGGATGTTCATCGTCTTGTCGGCGTCCAGGGTCGCCACGTACTCGCCGAACCCGCGCGTCGCGGTCAGCACGGCCGCGAACTTCTCGACCTTGATGTTCACGTCGGGCGTGCCGGACGCGGTCACCAGTCCGGGGCTGCCCGTGCTGGGCCTCAGCCCTTGCCGGGCACGCAGCACGCTCGTGCCCGGCACGAGCAGCGCGGTCGTGCCCACCCTCGCGTCCTCGGCGTTGAGCACTCGGGTGGCGCCGTTCATCGTCCACAGCGAATCGCGCTCTGCCACGTCGCCCCCTTCAGTGTTTGGCCGACCGCCACCACGCGGTCAGCGTGGTGTCGGCGTTGTAGTTGGATGCGTCCTGGACGGCGTAGCGGATCTCGGTCGGCACGCCGGGCAGCAGCGGCGTCCACTCCTTGGTCCACAGCTGGGACTTCACGTTCACGCCGGTCGTGGCGGACGCGAGCATGACCTCCACGGTGCGCAGCGACGGCTGGGTGGAGATCACGACCTTCTGCCCGGCCGCCACCGCGAACGTCGGAGCGAACCGCAACTGCCGGTCGCCGGGGAACGAGATCAGCGGACCAACGACCGGGCCGAGGATCTCCAGCCGTGGCCACGTGGGCACGTGCCCCAGCGCGGTCGCGATCAGGCGCCCGCCGGTGACCCCGGTCCCGAAGTCCAGGCCTCCGCTGCCGAAGTCCAGGCCGCCGCTGGAGAAGTCCAGGCCGCCGCCCGCGGGTGTTGCCAGGCGGGTGGACTCGGACTGTTCGTCGACCAGGTAGAGCCGCGGGTCGGTGGCTTCCCACTGGAGCGACCCGTGTGCGCGGCCGAGCCCATAGTGGCGGCCGGTGGGGATGATGCGGCGGGTGCAGCGGGCCCACGCGAGCAGCGACTCGCCGTCCAGGCGGATGACGAGCGGCTCCTCGACCGGGTCCTCGGTCGGGGCGGTGATCCGCCGCAGCTCATCCATCGCGGTCTGGAACGCGCCGAGCCCCGCGGCCCGCGACTTGTAGTTCCAGGTGACGATCCGGTCGGTGGACACCTTCCGTCCAGGGAAGCTGCCGTGGAAGCCGCTCAGCGGGGCGTTGCTGCCCCGCTGAGCGGGTAGGTCGAACCAGCCGGTCAGCTCGTCCCAGCCGTACGGGGACGACCTGCCGAGGATGGTGCCGCGCCACTCGATCTGGCCGTCAGCAGTGAGCAGGTCCCCCGCGGCCACGTCTCACCCCCCGCCCTTGGACTTCCACTGCAGTTCGGTGGCGATCTCGTCCGGGGTCTGCGCCGGGGTGGCGTAGAAGGCGCCGATGCTCACCAGCGGCCGGTCGCCACCCGCGGTGCCGAACTGGCCACCGGCAGGGCCGCCGTCCTGTCCGCTCGCGGTGATGTCCATCGGCGGTGGGGTGAGGGTGGCCGTCATCGCCCCGGCGACGCTGAGCCGGTCGCCGAGCTTGGAGACGTACCCGAACAGCTCGGACTCTTGGCTCTTGAGCCCGCCGAGCAGGCCTTGCATGATCGCCTGCCCGGCCGGGATCAGCAGCTTCCGGTCGTACGGCAGCGGGCCCTTGAGTTGGGCGATCTTGCCCGCGATGCCGCTGACGTAGTCCATCACCTGCTGAGCGCCAGCCTTGATGCCGTTGAGCAGGCCCTCGATGATCGCCTTGCCCGCAGACCACAGCAGGCTGCCGAGCCCGGACAGGGCAGAACCGATGCGCTGCGGGATGCTCCCGACCCAGTCCACCAGTTCGTTGGCCTTCTCCGACATCGCGTCCTTCGCCTGCTGCCACGACGTCCGTGCCCAGTTCGCCAGGTCTCCCGCGAGAGACCGGACACCGTCCCGGATGCGCCCTGGCAACCCGGCGGCCCACGACACGATCTCGGAGCCCTTCTGCGAGGCGGTGTCCTTCGCGTTCTGCCACGCCTCGGACGCCCACTGACCCGCCGAGGCGATGAACCCTCTCACCGCGTCGTAGATACGCCCCGGCAACGCCTGT
>DATMCA010000164.1:0-2754 GCA_035559015.1 Umezawaea sp.
AACGGACGGTCCAGCAACAGGTCCAGGTGCACGCACACCTCGTCGAACGCGGCGGCGAACACCGGGAACGCCTCGTACAACTCCCGACCAACACCCGCGCGCTGCGAACCCTGACCGGAGAACAGGAACGCCACCGGACCCGTGCTCACGGAGCCCGTCACCGCGTTGGGCGTGGGCTGCCCGTCGGCGAGGCCGGCCAGTCCGGCACGCAGTTCGAGGAGGTCGGTACCGACGACCACCGCTCGTTGGTCGAGCACCGCCCGTGACGTCGCGAGCGACAGCCCCAGTCCGGCGACGTCCGGTGCACCGGAGTCGACGTGGTCCAGCAACCGACGAGCCTGCGCCCGGAGAGCTTCGGCCGTCTTCGCGGAAACCACCCACGGCACGACAGCCGAGGTAGGGGCCGCAACGGCGGGAGCGAGGTCGTCGGGAACGGACTCGATGATGGTGTGGACGTTGGTGCCACTCACACCGAACGAGGAGATACCCGCCCGACGAGGACGGTCCTCCGACGGCCACTCCCGCTGCTCGGTCAACAGACGGACATCGCCGACGGACCAGTCAACGTGTGGCGACGGCTCGTCCACGTGCAGGGTGCGAGGCAGCACGCCGTGCCGCATCGCCATGACCATCTTGATGATCCCGCCGACACCCGACGCCGCTTGGGCGTGGCCGATGTTCGACTTCAACGACCCCAACCACAACGGTCGATCACGGTCCTGGCCGTAGGTCGCCAACAACGCCTGCGCCTCGATCGGGTCACCAAGAGTCGTCCCCGTACCGTGCGCTTCAACCGCGTCGACGTCCGAAGTGGACAGACCAGCACTCGCGAGCGCCTGCCGGATCACCCGCTGCTGAGCGGGACCGTTGGGCGCGGTCAACCCGTTCGACGCGCCATCCTGGTTCACCGCCGAACCCCGCACCACGGCGAGAACCTCATGACCGTTGCGACGCGCGTCCGACAACCGCTCCACGAGCAGAACGCCGACACCTTCCGACCAACCCGTACCGTCGGCCGACGACGAGAACGCCTTGCACCGGCCGTCCGGCGCCAGACCACGCTGACGGCTGAACTCCACGAAGGGACCGGGCGTCGCCATCACGGCCACACCACCGGCGATGGCCATCGTGCACTCGCCGGAGCGGATCGCCTGTGCCGCCAAGTGCAGCGCCACCAGCGACGACGAACACGCCGTATCAACGGTGACCGCTGGCCCTTGCAGCCCGAAGGTGTAGGCCAAGCGGCCCGACAGCACCGCGGAAGAAGTGCCGGTGCCGACGTACCCGTCCGAGGCCTCCGACGCCATCACCTGCGCGGTGTAGTCCTGGTACCCCGAGCCGACGAACACGCCGACCTGCGAACCGCGCAGTGAAACCGGATCGATACTGGCCCGCTCGAACAACTCCCACGACGACTCCAGCAGCAACCGCTGCTGCGGATCCATCGCCAACGCCTCGCGCGGGCTGATGCCGAAGAACGCGGCGTCGAAGTCCGCGACGTCGTAGAGGAACCCGCCGCGCCGGACGTAGGAGTGACCGGCGAGACCCGGCTCCGGGTCGAACAGCGAGTCGACGTCCCAGCCGCGGTCGGTCGGGAACTCCCCCACCACGTCCGCACCCTCGACGACCACCCGCCACAGGTCCTCCGGCGATCGGACGCCACCGGGGAACCGGCAGCTCATCCCGACGATCACGATCGGATCGTCCGACGCCGCCACCACACCCGGACCCGCGACGACCGAGTCAGAGGAACCCATCAGCTCCGTTTGCAGGAAACCGCCCAACTCCACCGCGCTGGGGTAGTCGAAGACCAACGTGGCAGGTAGCGACAGACCGGTCTCCGCGACCAACGCATTGCGCAACTCCACAGCCGTCAGCGAGTCGAACCCGAGATCCTTGAACGCCCGATCAGCCTCGACCGCACCACCGGCACCGTGACCCAGCACGACCGCGGCGCGCGACCGCACCACGTCCACAAGAACGCGGGTCTGCTCGGCCACCGGAAGGGTGGAGAGGCGGGTCGCCAGAGCCGAACCACCGGACGACACCGGCACCTCGGCGGACAACGCACGCCGAACCTCCGGCAGGTCGTCCAGGAGCGGACTCGGCCGCCCCACGGTGAACGTGGGCGCGAACCTCTCCCACTCGACGTCGGCGACGGTCAGCAGGGTGCGCCCGTCGGTCACCGCGTGCTGGAGGGCGAGGATCGCCTTCTCCGCCGGCACGACGGTGAGTCCTCGGCGGCGCAGCTGCTCCTCCGCGTCGCCTTCGGCCGCCATGCCGCCGTCGGCCCACGGGCCCCACGACACCGACGTCGCAACCAACCCACGCGACCGCCGGTTCAACGCCAGGCCGTCCAGGAACGCGTTCGCGGCGGCATAGCCCGCCTGATATCCACTGCCCCACACGCCCGCGATCGAGGAGAACAGCACGAACGCGTCCAGCTCACGATCACCGAGCAGGTCGTCCAGGTGCACCGCACCCGCGACCTTGGCCGCCAACACGTCGACCAGTTCGACGTGGTCGAGTTCTGTGACGGGCCCGAAGTGGTCGCGGCCCGCGGTGTGGACGACAGCCGTGAGGTGTCCCTCAGCGTCGATCCCGGCCAGCAACGACTCGACGGCGGCCCGGTCGGCAACATCGCATGCCACCACGGAGACCCGAGCGCCGAACGACTCGACCTCAGCCACCAACTCCGCAACACCCGGAGCATCAAGACCACGACGACTCGTCAACACCACACGCTCAGCACCA
>DATMCA010000165.1:0-3721 GCA_035559015.1 Umezawaea sp.
CGGGCCAACGAGCTCCTCGCCCAGGCCAACGCCTACCGCGACCTGTCCAGCAGTCTCGCCCTCGATCTGAACTAGTCCGTCCAACCGGTTCAACTTAGAGGCTGAGCAGCCAATCGAGCAGCCTAAGGGCTGGTCGACCAATGCGACTCGTAGTGCGCGGCGTCAAACCGTCCCGAGAAAGGCCTATCAGAGCCATACGATCGACTGTATGCGCTTGATCGACTGCGTCGCGACCGGGGCTGCTGTAGCTGGGGTCATGATCACAAGTGTGTGGCGGCGACCATACGCTGCGATTTCCCGGACAGAGTTCGGGACGAATCGGATGAGTGACAACTGAGTGACTACGGGGCTCGCTGACCGGCGCTCGCGGGTACACGTCCACGGACCCAGTTCACACTTGCTTGTCATTCTGCTTGTCAACGGCGCCGACGGCCGAGCGTCGCTGTCGGACAAGCGTGGACCGGTTCAACTCCACTTAGGCCCACTCATCTGACGCGAGATTCCTACTCGTCGTAGAGCGCTCCCGTTGCGTTCGAGGCGCTGCTCGATGGGTAAGGACCGAGGCATATCCACACGCATCCACCAGGAGGGAACTCTCACCATGGCCGACGCCGACGGCATCACGAAGCTCGTCGAATTGATCAAGGACATCAAGATCACCATGTTCACCACCATCGACGCGGACGGGCACTTCGTCAGCCGGCCGATGGCACAGCAACTGACCGAGCCCGACGGAGACCTGTGGTTCTTCGCCGAACGCGACTCGCGCGTGGTCGAGCAGGTCACGGCCAATCCCCACGTCGGACTGACGTTGACCGACACCAGCACCTGGATCTCCATCGACGGCGAGGCCCAGGTGGTCGACGACCGGGACAAGGCCAAGGACCTATGGAACACGTTCGTCGAGGCATGGCTGCCGCAGGGACCGGATGACCCCAGTGTGTTGTTGCTCAAAGTCGACGCGCACACTGCGGAGTACTGGGACACCCCGGGCGGCCGGGTGGCCTCGCTGATCAGCCTAGTGAAGTCCAAGGTGACCGGTGAGCGCTACGAGGGCGGCGATCAGGGCACCGTGGCGTTGTGACGTGGTGAACTTCTCGCCCGCGGTACGCCACGGTCGGCCTCCGACTCCAGCATCGGCCGGAGAGTGCGGTCGCATTGGCCGAGCGCGGCATTTGGGGCCACTTAGGCCCACTCATATGGCGGGACAGGTCACCCAACACTTTCCATTGCGGCTCTATACGTGGTATGCAGTTTTTCTGCTACCGTTCGCTTTTCGGAAGGATCTTCACGAAATGAGTGATCAGACGATTGGAGCTGCGGTCAGCGATTACGACGCCATAGGCGGGGGCCCGGCTGTGAGCGCTGTCGTGAACGACTTCTACGAGCGGGTTCTAGGAGACCCGCAGCTTGCACCGTACTTCGAAGGGGTCGACATGCCTCGACTCAAACGACACCAGGTGCTGTTGGTGACACAAGTGCTGGGCGGCCCGAACAACTATGACGGCCGCGCGCTCGAGGAGGCCCATGAAGGTCTCGGAATTGATCATGACGACTTCGCCGCGGTCGCCGGCCATCTGACGGCCTCTATGCGTGATGCCGGGGTCCCCGAGGACGTCATCAGGCGCGCCATTGCGGTCGTTGCCTCCACCGAACCCGACATCGTGAAATCTGGATCGCCCTAACGCTAATGGACACCGCCGCCTTGAAGGCCAGTTGGGGGAGGGTCGCGGCAGCAGGCGACGATGTCCCGCTGTACTTCTACTCTCATTTGTTCTTGAGCCACCCCGAGGTGCGCTCGATGTTCCCGATCCAAATGTCGGGTCAGCGCGACAAGCTAGTGACTGCTTTGGGCGCCGTCGTCTCTAACGTCGATGAGATCGACAAGGTGATACCGCTCCTCGAGCAGCTGGGTCGTGATCACCGTCGTTTCGCGGTGATCACCGAGCACTACACAGCTGTCGGCGCCAGCCTGCTTGCAACCTTGAAGAAGTTCCTAGGCCCGGCGTGGACTCCGGATCTCGCCGACACCTGGGCGCAGGCGTACGGGTTGGTCGCCAAGGTCATGGTCGCAGCCGCCGAGCAACACGAGGAGGTCGCGCCCGCTTCGTGGGAGGCGGACGTCGTGAGTGTGGAACGACGCTCCGTAGAGGTTGCCGTGGTAGAGGTCTCCCCTCGAGAGCCGTTCTCCTACCGCGCTGGCCAATCGATAGCTGTGGAGATCCCGCAGCGGCCTCGGCTGTGGCGTTATTTCAGCCCGGCAAACGCTCCGGATCCGTCGGGACGTATGCAGTTCCACATTCAACCGATCGCCGGTGGGCTCGTCTCTTCAGCTGTGGTGCGCCGGCTCAGCCAGGGGGACACAATTCGGATGGGCGCCCCGGTCGGCGAGCAACTCACCTTGCCGGAAAACGGGCAGATCCCCGACCTGCTGCTAGTGGCAGGTGGCACCGGCTTGGCTCCGCTGCGCGCCGTACTGCAGCAGATCGAGCGCGGTTGGCGGTCCACCGGCTATGGTCCGCGGGTGCATCTGTTCCATGGCTCGCGAATGCCCTGGAACCTCTACGATCACGAGTACCTCTCTGGGCTGGCGCGCAAGCCGTGGTTCGACTACACCCCGGTGGTCTCTGACGACCCCACGTACCACGGCGCAAAAGGACTCGTCGGCACAGTGGCGGCGAAGTCTGGCGACTGGTCGGGCCGGATCGTTATGGTGTGCGGCGGGCCGGAGATGGTCCGATATACGGTGCAAGACCTCGAGGCCACAGGCGTTCCCGCCGCATCCATTAGGCGCGAGCAGTTCGATTTTCAGGGGGCGGCGTCACCGACGGAGGAGTTACATGACGCAATGGAGACTAGGTAGCCATGGCGGGGGTACACACCATGAGCGGGACTGATCTACGGCGTACCCGGACCAATCCACACGACGTACGTCGCAAAAACTTCTCCGTCCGGTTCCGTGGCGTCGACCCAGGCGAGGTTCGCTCCTTCCTCACCGGCCTCGCCGACGAGCTCGAAGGCATCCAGACGCAGGTCGCGGTCCTGACGCAGGAAAACCAATCGCTGCGTGCACAGGTCGAGGAGGTTCGGACAGACCTCGAGGAGGCCCACGCAGACCCAAGGGAATTGGCCACCGACCAGGCCGTGTCGGTCCTCAACCAGGCCCAGCAGCTTGCCGATTCCTTAATCGATGAGGCCATGCAGTCTGCTCGTGACTTGCTGTTGACGGCACGGTCGCAGCAGCGCGACGTCATGGAGCAGGCCAAGATGGCTGCAAAGGGTGCCGTCACCCGCGCCACAACCATCGCCGAGAACACCAGCAATGAGGATGCGTCGGTCCGCGACGTCGAGTACATCCGGATGTTCGCCAAGGTTGCGCAGGTGCAGTTCCAAGCGGTACTCGATGCCCTCAATGAGCATGTCAGCCACTTGGGTGAGATGACGCCAGTCGCAGAGCCGCTGAGGGCTGAGCGGCGATCAGTCGACTCGGCCTAGACAACCACGGTCCATCCCACGCGGGACGTCTTGAGACGGCTCGCGGGGTTAGCTGCCGGTTTTGACACTCTTTAGCCGTCCTAGGACGGCTGGCGACCGATGGGCCTGTCAGAGGGAGGTCGAAGAGATGGCAGATGCTGCAATCGTGCAGACGGACTCGGGTCCCGTACGCGGCACCGTTACCGGGGGAATACCGACTTTTTCAGGGAATCCCGTACGCCGCATC
>DATMCA010000166.1:0-3596 GCA_035559015.1 Umezawaea sp.
GTTGCGACGTGGTTTCCTGCCCATCACCGCCTATTCCGAGGTCGTCTCCGGCCGGAAGAACTTGATCATCGGCCGCAAGGGGTCCGGCAAGAGCGCGATCTGCATGTGGCTGATCGAGAACGATCGCGACGCCGGCTCCACCTGCCTGATCACCCCGGACGACGCCGCGGGCAACGAACTGCGCCGCTTCGAACTCACCGGCCTCACGAGCCCGTCGGCCAAGGCGCTGCTCTGGAGGTACGTCATCGCCGTGCACGCCGCGCGCTACCTCGTGCGCCACGCGGATGAACACCCGCGGCGGCGTGCGCCATCCCTGGCACGTCTCGAACGCTTCCTGCGGGACAACAACGAACTGCTCGACAGCGGGCTCTACCACCGGATCTCCCGGGCAGGCCGGGGAATGGTCTCGTCGATGTCGCTGGAAGCGTTCGGGGTGAAGGTCGGCGTCGATGCCAACGGCACCCCCGAGGGCGTGCGCGCCGGCCAGCAACTGGAGGTGCTGGAGGGAGGGGTCCAGCAGGTCTTCGACGAGTTGGGCTGCTACCGCGAGCATCGGCCGATGCTGGTGCTGGTGGACCAACTGGAACAGGTCTGGTCCGGTGAGCCGGAGAGCACCGCGCTCGTCGTCGGGCTCCTGCTGGCCGGAAAGCACACCGCGCTGAAGTACAAGGGCGCGCTTCGTTGTGTGTCCTTCCTGCGCTCGGACATCTACGACTCGTTGGACTTCGGTGACGCGGACAAGTTCCACGGCGATGAGATCCGCATCAACTGGACCGAGCGCCTCCTGCACCGGTTGGCCCTGCTCCGTGCGGGCGCCGCACTCGGTCGACAGCTGACTCCCGAGGAACTGTGGGGCGAGGTCTTCCCCGCGACCGTGGCAGGCGAACCCACACCGGACTACCTGTTCAGCCGCACCCTGCCCAGACCACGAGACGCCATCCAGTTCCTCAACCAGTGCCGCGACGTCGCGCTGGACAACGGCCACCACAGGATCACCGAGTCCGACGTCCTGCACGCGACCCAGGTCTTCTCCCGGTGGAAGCGCGGCGACCTCGCCAAGGAGTACGGCATCCGCTTCCCGTACTTGAACGCGCTACTGGTGGTGTTCAGGGATTCCGGCTACGAACACACCCGCACCTCGATCGCGGAGACGTTCCTGCCCTTCCAATCCGATCTCCGCTCCCGGTACGGCGACCACGACTCGCGGTTCGATCCGGACGCGATCATCGAACTGCTGTTCTCCATCGGCTTCCTGGGCGTCCGCCGCCGTGACGGGTGGGTCTACGCCGGGGTCGGCGGATCCACCGTGCAGCCTCACGAATCCGCGTTCTGCATTCACCCGTGCTTCCGACCCGCGCTCAACACCACCACGCCGCGCTCCGGGAACGTCCGGAACGAAATCACCGGCAACGTCGTGGGAGCGGTGGTCCAAGCCGCCACGATCGACGGAGTCAGCCACGGCTACGCCTTCGGCGGAGACGCCAACACCATCGGGCCGTTCGAAAAGCGCTGACGTCACCCCGGGTGCGGTGCCTTCAGCACCTCTGCGGCCTCGGCGGTGAGGGCCGAGCCGGCTGACGGCCTCGGCGAGTTCCCACTGCCTGATGGCCTCCTGCGCCGCTCTCTCCACCTCCAGCAGCACGACCTCGTCGTCACGCAGGTCGTCCAGGGGCCCCAGGTGCAGTCTTGGGGCGGCCGAGGCGAGGTCCTCGACGACCGTGGCCGCCAGACGAAGTGCCTACACGTCACCGCCGTCCCACGACTAGGCACTTCGCACCGACGCGGCGCGCTCGGAACGGGTTCAGTATCGAGCCCGGAACGCGTCCCCGTGCCTCGTCGGCTCCGACGTGGCGGTGATTCCGCGATCCTCCTCGATCGACCTCGTTCAGGAACTTGGAGCAAACGCATGTCCACTGCAGTCATGTCCCGGACTGCCCGCAAGCGCTGGTGGTGGTTCCTGTGGGGGCTCCTCGCCGTGCTGGCGCTCGCCACCGCCGGCGTGTTCGTGCCGCCCTACCTGGTCGGGGGCACGACCGTGCCGAACCTCGACCGGATCACGCCGGGGTACTACACGAGCCTGGTGATGCACGCGGTGCCCGCCGGCATCGCGCTGATCACCGGTCCGTGGCAGTTCTTGCCCAGGATGAGGTCCCGCTTCCCCCGGCTGCACCGGGTGCTGGGCCGGGTCTACCTGGTCTCGGTCGTCGTCGCCGCGCTGGTCGCGGTGTACTCGTCCGCGGTCACCAAGAGCGGTTTCCCGTTGCAGGTCGCGTTCTTCGTGCTGATCGTGGCGTGGCTGTACACCGCCGCGAAGGCCTACCGCGCGATCCGGCGACGCGAGGTGCAGATGCACCGGATCTGGATGGTGCGCAACTACGCGCTGACGTTCGCCGCGGTGACCCTGCGGCTCTACCAGCTGCCGCTCATCGCGCTGATGAACTCGGTGACCTGGCTGGAGTACCGGGACGTCTACACCGTGAGCGCGTGGCTGTCCCTGCTCGGCAACGTGCTGGTCGCCGAGTACTTCATCATCCAGCGCACCCTCGCGCCGCCGGCCAGGCGGGAACCGACGCCGGTCCAGGTGCCGGTGCCGGAGAAGGTCGGGTGACGGTGGCCACCCGCATCGGCTCCCGCGGCCGGTGCGGGTGCGGCGAACACCACGCGGCGTCGACCGTAGGATTCGCGACGTGATCAGCCGCGCCGGAGCACGATGACGGTCGCCCGCGAACCCGCGCCGCCGCTGGTCGGCAGGCACGGCGAGAAGCTCCGTGTCGACGAGCTCGTCGATGCCGCGCGTGCGGACCGGGGTGGTTCGCTGGTCCTCGGCGGCGAGGCCGGTTTGGGCAAGAGCGCGTTGCTGGAGCACGCGGTGCGAGCCGCCTCCGGCTTCCGCGTGCTCCGCGCGTCCGGCGCGGAGTTCGAGCAGGAGCTGCCGTACTCCGCCCTGCACCAGCTGTGCGCCCCGATCCTCGACCACCTCACCGAACTGCCCGACCCGCGGCGCGACGCGGTGCGGATCGCGTTCGGTCTGGCCGACGGGACGCCCCAGCCCTTCCAGGTCGGTCTGGCGGTCCTGGAACTCGTCACGGCGGCGAGCGCTGAACGGCCCGTGCTGTGCGTGGTCGACGACGCCCAGTGGCTGGACGCGGCCTCGTCGCAGGCGCTGGCCTTCCTCGCCCGCCGCGTCGGGTCCGACCCCGTCGCCGTGGTCTTCGCGCACCGCTCACCCTCCGCGGTGGACGGTCTGGTCGAGCTGCCGCGGCTCGCCGTCAGCCGGTTGAGCGACCAGGACGCCAAGTCCCTGCTGGCCGTGCGGAACCCGTTCCCGCTCGACGACCGGGTCCGCGACCGGCTCGTCGCCGAGGCGAACGGCAATCCGCTCGCGCTGCTCGAACTACCGCGGGCGGGCGGTTTCGTGCCGCCCGCGGCGTCCTCGGTGCCGTCCCGGATCGAGGACGGCTTCCGGGCGCGACTGGCCGGTCTGCCCGCCGACGCGCGGCTGCTGTTGACCGTCGCCGGCGCGGATCCCACGGGCGATCCCGGCCTGCTGTGGCCCGCGGCCGGAAAGTTGGGCATCGACGTGCCGACAGCGGTCG
>DATMCA010000167.1:0-3456 GCA_035559015.1 Umezawaea sp.
CTCCGACGAAGGCTGCATCCCACGGCCCGGCACCACCGCGCCACCGACCAACCGCGGCACCGGGCAGCCCGGTCAACGTCAGGAGACCGAAGACGACTGCGGGATCACCGACATCGGCGCCTGCATCACCGAGGCCATCAACGGCTTCTTCCGGGGCCTGGTCATCGAGGCGCTCAACCCGCTGCTGGACCTGTTGTCCACGACGCTGTTGACCACGCCGATGCCGGACTCGCTGCCGCGGCTCGGTGAGCTGTGGGAGAACTCCTGGCAGATCCTGCTCCTCTCCTACGGCTTGCTCGTGCTCGTCGCCGGGGTGATCGCGATGAGCTACCAGACCCTCCAGACCCGGCACTCCATCAAGGAACTCACACCGCGGCTGGTGGTTGGGTTCCTGGCGGGTGCGCTGTCGCTGTGGGTGGCGACCAAGGGCATCCAGATCGCCAACGCTCTGGTCGAGGCCATCATGGACGGTGGCGTCGACACCGAGTCCGCGTCGCAGACCCTGCGGAACATGGTCGTGAACACGACCACGCAGGGCGGCGTGTGGATGGCGTTCATCGGCATCGTCCTGGCCGGACTGCTCGTCGCGTTGCTCATCACCTACGCGGTCCGGGTGGCCGTGACGATCATCCTGATCGGCGGAGCGCCGCTGGCGATGATGTTCCACGCACTCCCCCAGACCGAGGGCGTCGCCTACTGGTGGTGGAAAACCTACGGCGGCTGCCTGGCCATCCAGGTGGGACAAAGCCTCGCCCTGATCACCGCGCTGAAAGTGTTCCTGGCACCCGGCGGTTTCGGCCTGTTCGGGACGACCGACTCCGGCCTGGTCAACCTGCTCCTCGCCATCGCGTTGATCTACATCCTGTTCAAGATCCCGTTCTGGGTGATGTCGTCGATCCGAGGCAGTGGTGGACGGACGCTGCTCGGATCATTGGTGAAGGGATTCCTGGTCTACAAGACCTTCGGCCTTCTCGGTGGCCGAGGCAACCCCACCCCGCAGTCTGCCGGGCCAGGTCGTGTCACAAAACCGCCCGACCCGTTCGCGAGAACCCGCACGACCTCCACCGGGCAGTACATCCTGCCCCTGCCCGGTGTACGGCGAGTCCGCTCGGGCGCCACGAAGTCCGCCGCGCCCACGACCTCGACGGGCACAACGAGGTCGGGAAACAACGCCAAGGGCACGGCCTCGGTGAGGTCGCCTTCGGTTCAGGGCAAGCAGTTGACGTTGCCTCTGGGCGATGACTGGCCGGAGAACAAGCCCGTCCTCGGACGCGACGGCCAGTACCGGTTGCCGTTGAAGATCAAGCGCACCAAGACGACTCCGCCACGTGCTGGTGCAGTCACGGGTCTTCCGCCGAGGACTCGCCGTAGTGGTACTCAACTGGAGTTGCCGCTCGACCCTTTCAAGGGCAACCGACCCACCGGGTCCGGGCAGTACCGGTTGCCGTTGGACGGAGTGCGCCGGGTACCTCGTCCGACAAGTCCGCCCTCACCACCGTCGTCGGCTCCACCGCGTGCGCGTAATCGTGTGGTGCAGCCGGAACTGCCCTTCGACCCGTACAAGGGCAATCGGGCGACCCGTTCCGGCCAGTACCCGCTGCCGCTGGACGATGCACGTCGGGTTCCCACTCCCAAGCCTGCCTCTGCGCCGTCATCGACGGCACCGCCTCGCCCTGCGTCGCGAGCGGGACAGCAGTTGCGACTGCCGCTGGACCTGCCAAAGCCACCCAAGCTGCCGACACCACCGACGACGCCGGTCTTCAGCTCGCCGTCGACACCACCAACGACGACGCCACGGCCGAAGCGCAAGCCGGGAGGTAGGACCTCATGACCGCGCCTGTCCGAATCCCGACAGGCGTTTCATACTGCACCTCTTGCGATTGTTGGGTTGGTTCGTTTCGGGCAGGGGCAGGGCGTCTTGGCCCGTCATGCTGTGTTGCTCGCGGTCCGCAATGTTCCTCTGGCAAGTACATGTCCTGCCTTCAGCGCGCTGGCGACGTGGGGGACGTCCAGCCAGTCCGGTCCTGGGTCCTCGTCCCAGCCGACAATCTCCTCGGCGATCCTCAGCGCTTGGGTGTCGTCGGCCCGCAGCAGCGCTTCGGCAAGTCGCAGATAATCCCCGGGTTGCTGACCGGCGTAGCCGGTCGCCATCGCGGCTACGTCCTCGACGATCTGCTGTCCGTGGTCCGGGTAGAGCGCGGCCAGGCAGGCGAGCACGAACCGGATCGCGGGCGGCTCGGTGTCCCACCGCGCCAAGACAGCGGACAGCTGCTCGCCGACGGCAAGGTGCACCTCCGACGTCCAGGGCGCAGCCTCGGGGACCCGGCCGAGCACAGCGGCGCGGTCGGCGTCGCCCAAGACGCTGACCGGCCAGCAATCTGCCGCAACGACCAGCCATGTACAGAGATCGAGCCGTCGCGACGCGGGCAGTCCGCCGGTGGTGACCACCCGGGTGATGAAGGGCAGCACCGGGCCGGTCGCGGAGTAGCAGGTTCCCTGGTGAAGCAGGTTGTCACCGAAGAGCTCATCGAGAATGTCGGCCCATCGGTCGTCGTTGCGCGCGAGCGCCCGGATCAGCGCAGGGATGTCATCGGCGGGACCATGAGCGTGACTGAGCCGGGCCCAATCGACCTCGCTCAGCCCGGTCAGGTCGGCGTGCGCCTCGGAGCCGGGGTCCGGGGTCAGTTCCAGAGCGCGCGGCGGTGGCGCCGGCGCGACGAGGACGGTCGGGATCGGCGGACGCGCACCGGGATTGGTGCGCACGATCGGCCCGTTCTGAAGGTGCACGAGCATGCTCGGGTCGCAACGGCTACCTCCGTGAGGGTATCCGCCATGACTGCGCGCCAGGACCGTGGCGGCCTTGCCGACCGCGTCGATGGTGCGGTGTCCCTGGGTGCTGACGGGGTACGGCCCCTCGTCCAGCGCGCTGACGATCCAGCCCTCGGGTTGGCCTGGGTGAGCGACGACCGTCGCGAAACCGTAGTTGGCCAGCGCCTCGGCCAGCGCCTCGGCGCTTGTCCTGTCGGGGACCGCGTAGTCGTGCGTGCCTGCCACCGCCGACCAACCAGCCATATCCGCCCCTTCGGTTCTCGCGTCCGTTCCGACAAGACTGCCAGGCTGGCCCATCGCGACCGGCGACCCGGGGTCGCTGATGGGTCCGGCGAGTCTCAGGTCAACGGCAGGCATGCCGCTGTCGTCTCCCGGGCTTCACACGCAACCGCTGCTCTTGCTTGCAACGCGCCTGACACGGAACGAGTTCGCGACCTGCTGCCGGTAGAGCTCTTGGGTGGCCTCATCCCAGGGGATGCACCGGCGTCCGGCGGCGCCGCGACGGGCAGGCAGCCGTTTTTTCCGGATCCAGTTGCCGACCGCCGTGGGCGCGCCGCCCAGCTGGGCGGCGGCCTGAGCAATGCTGACCTCGCCCTCACGAACCGCCGCGGTGCGGGGCGCCGGGAT
>DATMCA010000168.1:0-3589 GCA_035559015.1 Umezawaea sp.
GCCGTCGCGGACGTCTCGCCCCTCCGCGCGGGCGGCGGCGCGCCCACCGATTTCCAGGCGACGGTCATGCACGCCAACGGCATCGGGTTCACCTGGACCGACCACGCCACCGACGAGGACGGCTACCTCCTGGAGGTGAAGGCCGCGACCGCCACGACCTTCACCCCGGCCGCCGTGCTCGACCCGAACACCAACTCGACCGGCCTGATCACCCTGCCCGACGAGAAGACGGCGACCTACCGCGTCCGCGCGTTCTACTGGGGCGGCACGTCCAACACCGCCCACGTCAGAACAGGCCCGGACCCGGACGCCCGCTGACCCTCCACATCGGACTGCCCCTCACGGAGGCGGTGAAACCACTGCCGCTGCTCGAAATCTTCGTGCGCGAACTCGGCTTGGCCGCCGCTTCTGGCGGAGCGGCTCGCCTTGGTCCCGGAGCCCTCGCTACTCGCCGCCGTTCTCCGGGTCCTTCTCCTCCCCGCGCTTGCGCAGGAAGTTGAAGCCCGGGATCCCCAGGATCGCCTGCCGGACGTCGTTCGTGACCTCCAGCAGCTGGTGCAGGTCCGGGCCGACCTTGTCGAGCGTCGCGAGGATCGGCAGGACGTCCGAGAGCACGTGCTCGGTGATCACGGGCAGCTGGTCCACCAGCTTGATGGCCGCCTCGATCTCGTGCGGCGACAGCTCCTCCACGAACCGGCGCAGCAGCGGTATCGCCTGGCGGGCCAGCGGCGCGTAGGCCTCCAGCAGCTCGTGCGCCGTGCGGGCGGTCGACTCGGCCACCACGACCACGCCGTTGGCCTGCGAGGTGATGTCCACGACCTCGGTCACCACGGCTTCGGCCGCCGTCGACACGCGGCGCGCGTCGGCCACCACGACCTGGGCCGCCGCGCTGACCGCGCGGGCGTTCTCCACGACGGCGGTGACCTCGTCGACGACGGCTTCGGTCTTCCGCACGAGCGTGTCGGCTCGGGTGACCACGGCGTCCACGCGCCCGACCAGCGACTCGGCGGCGTCGAGCAGTCCCAGCACCCGACCGGGCACGGCGGCGACCGCGACGGCGGAGTCGACCGCCCATCCGACGGTCGACTTCGCCAGGCCGAACAGCGCACCGGGATCGGGCAGTCGCATTTCCATGCGGTCCACTCTGCCCTACCCGGCGCGGATGTTCAGTCCTTGATCGCGAACAGGGGCCACCTGCCGGTGTGGTCGGCCTGGCGCACCACCCACGTACCGGGTCAGGACGATCCACCTGCCGGTGGACGTGCCGAGTTTTGCGCCACCGACCGTGCGCAGCGCGTAGTCGACCGTCTCGAAATATGCGACGTAGATGTTCTCGCCACCCCCGTTGTGACCCTTCGGACCACCGTGCATCGACCACGTGAGGTAGACGCGGCTGTCCTGCTACGTCACCCCGAAGGCGTAGGCCTCAGCGGACCAGGTCAGGCCCGAGTCGGGCGACGTGATGAGACGACAGGTGCGGTACGGGTAGGAGATGTCCGTGTTCTGGCCGTGGACCAGGTGGGTGGTCCCGCCGAGGAATATCGGTTCCGGATATCCGTTTCGGTCGGTGCTGATCCGCCGGCTGGACCACGTGCCGGAAATGGGGTGCGCGATCGGTGCAGTGCACCTGTGCTCGGCTACCGCGTGCTCGGCTCTGAATACCGTCAACCGGCCGTCCGGCAATTGCTTCAACACCTGATAATCGTGGTAGCCGAGGTTGCGGGGCCGCCACCCGGACGCCCGTCGACCACGAATTGGCCGCGTGGTCGTAGGCCTTGGGGTAGATGTCGTGGCTGTGCCGGAGTACGTCACGAACGTCTTGCCGGCCGCCGTGTCGTAAAGGGTGGCACCGTTGGTGCGCAGGCATCCGTACACGTAGGCGTTGGTGACGGTGTCGAGCGTCGCCGCCGCCTGCACAGGTGCGACGGCCGCCGCAGGGGAGCGGACGCCGCCGTCGCGCCCTACGCGACCGCGGCCGGCAGGGCGGCCGCCCGTCGTCGGAACCGCGGTCGACCAGCCATGACCGTTACCTCCGCGATATTGTCCCGGCGGGGCGGGCCCGAAGTTAATCAAAATGCACGACAAAAGCTCGGTATCGCGATCCGACTATTGCTCACAACGGCCGGAATAATAGTACTTCCAAGGACGCTGTCGGCGCTCGACAGGACCCGGTAAGCGCTGACCGGCCGCTCTTCCGACGTCGCGTCGAATGTTCGTGTACGTGAACTCGGCCGGTCCGGTCGAGGGGTGTCGATTCGCGAATTGGACGGGGAGTGGTCCACTCCGGACCCTCCGGCGGCCTTGCCCCGGCCGGCTCCGCCACCCCTCGCGGCGCGCAGCGGTAGCGCCGGACGGGTGACCCTGATAACCGCTGCCCTCGAACGGGTGACGTTTGGCGGGGCGCGAAACACCGAGTGGTGCGGTCGTTGACTTTTTTCCGGGAGCCGACTATTAACTGCGTTTGGTTTGGTATTGTCGTGACATTCCGCCCGTTCGACTCGTTGTGAGGTTCGACCCATGGCCCAGAAGGTTCTCGTCCAGCTGATCGACGACCTGGACGGCACGAGCAGTGAAGACATTTCCACGGTGCAGTTTTCACTGGATGGTGTTACCTACGAGATCGATCTGAATGAGGCCAACGGCGCGAAGTTGCGCGATGGTCTGGCCAGTTTCGTGGCCGCCGCACGGCGCACCGGCGGTCGCGCGAAGCGCGGCACCGCCACGGTCGTGGGCGGCAAGCCCGCCGGAGAGGGGCGGAGCAAGGAGCAGACGCGGGCCATCCGCGACTGGGCCAAGGCGAACGGGCACGAGCTCGCCGACCGCGGTCGCATCCCGGCGAGCGTGGTCGACGCATTCGAGTCCGCTCACCGCTGAGCCCTTGAGCTCCACCGCGAGAGCCCCCGGGACCTTCCAGGTCCGGGGGCTCTCGCGCGTCACCCGTGCTCGGCTCGCGCGTCGTGCTCGGCCAACGCCACCAGCACGGCCTCGCTCGCGTCCTCCAGCACTTCGAGCCGTTCCTTGCCCACGGCGTCGATGAACCAGGCCCGCACGTTCGCCGCGTGGTAGGGCGCCGCCTCGGCGATCGCCGCCCGCCCTTCGTCCGTCAGCACGATGTCCGCGTACCGCGAGTCCTCGGCACACGGCTCCCGCCGCACCAGCCCCCGCTGCGCCATCCGGGTCAGGTGGTGCGACATCCGACTCTTCTCCCAGTCGGTCGCCTCACCCAGTTCGAACGCCCGCATGCGCCCCGTGGGTGCCTCGGACAGGTTCACCAGGATCTCGTAGTCGGACCCGGACAGACCGAACTCGCGCTGCAGGTGCCGGTACAGGTGCGTGCTCAGTTGCCTCTGCATCGCCAGGAAGCTGCGCCAGGCACGCTGCTCGCTCGCACTCAGCCACGGATCATCGCTCACGAAAGCACATACTACGCGCAGGTTGACACATCACCCAAGATTTGAGATGAAAAATACGCCAAACCGCCGAGAACCACCCCCCGAACACCCGCCACGGCAAGCGCGCAGTCGGGGTATCCACACACCTCAGGACAGCCGGCACATTCCGAACCACCACCCCAATCCCAGCAGGAAAC
>DATMCA010000169.1:0-13188 GCA_035559015.1 Umezawaea sp.
CTCGATGATCAGGTCGCACCCGGCCAGATCGGCGTCCGAATCGGTCGGCGTGATCCCCGCGATCCCGGCCGCCCCCTTGGAAGCGGCCTCCAGGGTCACGTCCTTGAGCACGACCTCGATCCCCGCCTTGGCACTGACCTCGGCGATCCCGGCCCCCATCATCCCCGCACCGAGCACGCCGACCTTGGCGGTCTTCCGACGCTCCACACCGGACGGACGCGACCCCCCGGCGTTGATCTCGTTGAGCTGGAACCAGAACGCCGTGATCATGTTCTTCGCGACCTGGCCGGAGGCCAGCTCCAGGAAGTACCGCCCCTCGATCTGCAACGCCGTCTCGAAGTCGACCAGCGCCCCTTCGACAGCCGCCGCCAGGATCTTCTCGGGCGCCGGGAACGCCCCGTGCGTCTTCTTCCGCAACACGGCCGGAGCGGCGGCCAGCAACCCGTACACGTTCGGATCCCCGACGCGCATGTCCTTGATCGCGAACCCTGGCTTGTCCCACGGCTGCTGCGGCGCCGGATTCCCAGCGATCCAAGCCCGAGCCTTCGCGATCATCTCGTCGCGATCACCCGCCAGCTCGTCCACGAACCCGGCCTGCAACGCACGGGAGGGCCGCAACTGCTTGCCCTCCATCAACAACGGCAACGCGGCCTGCAACCCCAGCAACCGCACCATCCGCGTGACGCCACCACCACCCGGCAACAACCCCAGCGTCGCCTCGGGCAGACCGAGCTTGATCGTGTCGTCGTCCAGCACCACCCGGTGGTGGCACGCCAACGCGATCTCCAGCCCACCCCCCAGCGCCGCCCCGTTGATCGCCGCCACGACCGGCTTCCCGAGCAGCTCCAGCCTGCGCAACTGCGACTTGACCAGCGACACCCCGTCCAACGCGGCGGAGGAGTTCTCCGGCGTCACCTGGATCAGCAGGTTCAGGTCGCCGCCCGCGAAGAACGTCTTCTTCGCCGACGTGAGCACCACCCCGGCGATCTCGTCGCGCTCGGCCTCCAACCGGTCGACCGCGACCCCCATCGCCTCCTGGTACTCGGCGTTCATCACGTTCGCCGACCCGGACATGTCCATCGTCAGCGTGACGACGCCCTCGGCGTCCTTCTCGTAGTGCACGGGCATTGTCAGACCCTCTCGATGATCGTCGCGATACCCATGCCGCCACCGACGCACAGCGTGGCGAGCCCGCGCCGCAGACCCTGGCGCTCCAACTCGTCCAGCAGCGTCGACAGGATCATGCAGCCGGTGGCCCCCAGCGGGTGCCCCATGGCGATCGCCCCGCCGTTGACGTTGATCTTCTCCTCGGGCAGGTCCAGGTCGCGCTGGAACTTCAGCACCACCGACGAGAACGCCTCGTTGATCTCGAACAGGTCGATGTCCTCGACCGTCAACCCGGCCCGGTCCAACGCCTTGCGCGCGGCCGGAGCGGGCCCGGTCAGCATGATTGTCGGCTCGGTGCCGATCACGGCGGTCGCGATGATCCGCGCCCGAGGCGTCAACCCGAGGTCCCGACCGGCCCGCTCGTTGCCGATCAGCATCGCCGCGGCGCCGTCGACGATCTGCGACGAGTTGCCGGGGTGGTGGACGTGGTTGATCCGCTCGACCGACGGGTACCGGTCGATGGCCACCGAGTCGTACCCGAGGTCCCCGTGGAACTGGAAGCTCGGCTTGAGGCCGGCGAGGCGCTCCAGCGTCGTCTCCGGCCGGATCCCCTCGTCGGCCGCGAGCAGCAGCGTGCCGTTCTGGTCGACGACCGGCACGATCGACCGGTCGAAGTAGCCCTTCTCCTGGGCCAGCGTCGCGAGCCGGTGCGACCGCACGGCCCACGTGTCGACGGCCTCCCGGTCGAAGCCCTCCAGGGTCGCGATGAGGTCCGCGCTCACGCCCTGCGGCACGAAGTTCGTCGCCATGTTGGTCTCGGGGTCCGACGCCCACGCGCCGCCGTCCGAGCCCATCGCCACCCGCGACATCGACTCCACGCCGCCGGCGACCACCAGGTCCTCGAACCCGGAGGCGACCTTCGCCGCCGCCATGTTCACCGACTCCAGGCCCGACGCGCAGAACCGGTTGAGCTGCACGCCCGCCGTCCGCTGCGCCCAGCCCGCCGCCATCACGGCCGTCCGCGCGATGTCCGAGCCCTGTTCGCCGACCGGCGACACCACGCCGAACACCACGTCGTCGACCTGCGAGGTGTCCAGCGAGTTCCGCTCGGACAGCGCCTTCAGCACCCCGGCGGCCAGCGTGACCGGCTTGACGCTGTGCAGCGACCCGCGCTTTCCCTTGCCGCGCGGCGTCCGCACGGCATCGAAGATCAAGGCTTCGCTCATGTACTCGACGGTAGGCGCGCGGCGAGAACTTGCCCATGACCGGGACAGGTGACTCTTTCGCTCACTTGAGCGGTCCAGAAGGCCGGTCCGACCAGGATCGGACGTCGAGCAACCGACAAATTAGCTCACGATCGGCACCCGATCGGAAGCGCGATGGTCATGGCAGACCGGGCGGAGCGGTGCTTGGCTGACGGGTATGTCGAAGCGCCGTTCCGCATGGATGACCGAAGACCTGGACCAGCTCCGCGAGCTGGCCCGCACGTTCATGGCCAAGGAGGTCGCACCGAACCAGGAGCGCTGGGCGGCGCGGAAGCAGGTCGACCGCGAGCTGTGGACGAAGGCGGGCGAGGTCGGGCTGCTGTGCCTGTCGATCCCCGAGGAGTACGGCGGGGGCGGCGGCACGTTCGCCCACGAGGCCGTGGTGATCGAGGAGCAGGCACGGGCGGGCGACAGTTCGTGGGGCAACAGCGTGCACAGCGGCATCGTCGCGCACTACGTCCTCGCCTACGGCACGGAGGAGCAGAAGCAGCGGTGGCTGCCCAAGCTCGCGAGCGGCGAGTACGTGGGCGCCGTGGCGATGTCCGAGCCCGGTGCGGGCTCCGACCTCCAGGGCATCAAGACCAAGGCCATCCGCGACGGCGACGAGTACGTGCTCAACGGCTCGAAGACCTTCATCACCAACGGCAGCCAGGCCGACCTGGTCGTCGTGGTCGCCAAGACCGACCCGGCCGAGGGCGCCGCGGGCACCTCGCTGGTCGTCGTCGAGACCTCCCGGGCGCCCGGTTTCCGGCGCGGCCGGGTGCTCGACAAGGTCGGCATGAAGGGCCAGGACACCGCCGAGCTGTTCTTCGACGACGTGCGCGTGCCCGCCGCCAACCTGCTCGGCGGCGCCGAGGGCCAGGGGTTCGTCCAGCTGATGAACCAGCTCCCGCAGGAACGGCTGATCATCGCCGTGGCGTCCATCGCGGGCATCGAGGCGGCCGTCGCGATGACGCTGGAGTACGTGAAGGACCGCACCGCGTTCGGCCGTGAGCTGATCAAGTTCCAGAACACCCGGTTCACCCTCGCCGAGTGCGCCACCGAGGCGGCCGTGACCAGGGCGTTCGTCGACGACTGCGTCCAGCGGCACCTCAAGGGGGAACTCGACGTCCCCACGGCCGCGATGGCCAAGTGGTGGTCGACCGAGCGGCTGTGCCGGGTCGTCGACGAGTGCGTGCAACTCTTCGGCGGCTACGGCTACATGACGGAGTACCCGATCGCACGGGCCTGGGCCGACGCGCGCGTGCAGAAGATCTACGGCGGCACCAACGAGATCATGAAGGAAATCATCGCCCGGTCGCTGTAGAGCAGGGGGAGAACTCATGAAGCAGGGACCACTGGCCGGGCTGCGGGTCGTGGAACTGGCCGGGCTCGCGCCCGCGCCGTTCGGCGCGATGGTGCTGGCCGACCTGGGCGCGGACGTCATCAGGGTGGACCGGATCGGCGGCGACCCCGGCGCGGTGCCTGGCGACCCGCTGAGCCGCGGCAGGCGGTCGGTGGGCATCGACATCCGCACCCCCGAGGGCGCGGGGCTCGTGCTGCGCCTGGTGGACCGGGCCGACGTGCTGATCGAGGGCTTCCGGCCCGGCGTGACCGAACGGCTCGGCATCGGCCCGGCGCAGTGCCTGGCCCGCAACCAGCGGCTGGTCTACGGCCGGATGACCGGTTGGGGCCAGGACGGGCCGATGGCCGACCGCGCGGGCCACGACATCAACTACATCGCCCTCTCCGGGGCGCTGGAGCCCATCGGCCGGGCCGGGCAGCCGCCGACCGTGCCGCTGAACCTGCTCGGCGACTTCGGCGGCGGTGGGCTGCTGCTCGCGATGGGCGTGCTCGCCGCGCTCTACGAGCGGGAGCGCTCCGGCCGCGGCCAGGTCGTGGACGCGGCGATGGTCGAGGGGGCCGCGCTGCTGACCACGTTCCTGCACGGGATGCGCGGGGCGGGCGGCGAGAAGGGCGAGCGCGGCACGAACCTGCTGGACGGCGGTGCGCCGTTCTACGACGTCTACCGCGCGGCCGACGGCCGGTACGTCAGCGTCGGCGCGCTGGAGGACAGGTTCTTCGCCGAACTGGCGCGGGTGCTGGACCTGGGGGAGCTGCCGAACCGGCACGACCCGGCGAACTGGCCCGAGGTGCGGGAGCGCATCGCGGCGGTGATCGCGACGAGGACCAGGGACGAGTGGGCGGACCTCGCGGCGGGGACCGACGCGTGCCTCGTGCCGGTGCTCGAACCCGGTGAGGCGCCCTCGCACCCGCACAACGTCGCGCGGGGGGTCTTCGTCGACGTGGACGGGGTCGCGCTGCCGGCACCGGCTCCCCGGTTCGACCGCACTCCCGCCGGCCAACCGGAACCACCCGTGCGGGCCGGAAAGCACACGATCGAGGTACTGGCGGAGCTCGGTCTGGGCGACTCGGAAATTACGGAACTGACTCGGTCCGGAGTAATTGGCTGATCAATAAATGGGCAGCATAATGTCGCCGGGAAAGAATCACGGCACTGGAACGCGGTGATCACGCAGCGTGCTCACCGGGCACGGCTCGGGGGAGCAGTGGGACCCTCGGGGTGTGCTGATGGTTCGCGAGTACCTCGGTGCGCTAGCTGGGGGGTTGCCGGACGAGACGCCCGTACCCAGGTCATCGTCCTCGCGCAGGCGGCCCTTGAGCGGCCATTCGGGTGATGCTGAGACCCCCTCAGGCGTCTCAAGCGGCCGATCTTGGGGCCGGACGGGGGCTCCGTGCGTGTTCGAGGTTCATCAACCGGGTGAATGGGGGACCATGTCGGGTGACACGGCGTGCTCCCGGTCGTCACCGGTGGCCGCCGCACGAACCTGAGCGGACGGAGTGGCTTGACGTGAACACGAAGAAGGTGGTCGTGCTGGCGGCGGTCGCGCTGGTGCTGTTCCTCCTGATCACCCGCCCGGTTGAGTCGGCCGACGCGGTCTCGCAGGTCCTCGCCTGGCTGCGCCAGGGAGCCGAAGCGATCATCACGTTCGTCCGGAGCCTGTTCGCCTAGTCCTCGGAACCCCGTCGCCGGGTCCCGCGGCCCGCCTCGCGCGCGGGCCGCGGGACCCGCTCACGGACCGCTACCCACGGTGATGTCACGCTCGGACCGTTGGACCTTATGGGTGGAATAGGGCCTATAACACCCTGGTAACGGGGTTATCGACAAACAAGGGTCTAGCGGTTGGCCGAACCCTTGAATACGGTGCGCTGCATTGGCTGATCTTCGACCCCAGGGAGGCATAAATGGTCGAGGACTCCGGAGTCGACGAACTGCTTAGGCAGTGGGCGGCGGAGCGGTCGGACGACGCTGAGATGCAGGAGGTGAACCGGATCAAGAACGCCTGGCTGGCGGAGGCACCACCCAGCGCGTCGCCGGGGATCCCCTCCCAGCGGGCGAACGGTGGTCCACGTGGAGTGGTGCGGGTCGAGTCGGCCAGCCCCGCGTACGTGGCGGCTATGCGGAGGAGGGCGCCGGAGGTGCCCGAGGTCCTCCTTGAGGCGGCGGCGAGCTACTGGCAGCTCGTGGGCGACCTCGCCGAGGCCGAGCAGTGGTGGGACGCGGGCATCAGCCCGTTGGACCAGCGCGCTCTCGACTACCGGGTGGCCGGGCTCCTGCCCGCGGACCTCGGTCGTCGTCTCGGCCCGATGACGGTGCTCCAGCACCTGCGTCGGGGCAGTGCGGCAGCGTGGTGCGTGGCCAGGCTGCAGCGGCAACGCCGGGACGGCGTGGCCTAGGAGGTCGGCGGTCCGGAAACGGGAGAGGGCTCCGAGCATCGAAATGCCGGGCAGGAGCCCCAAACCCACGGGTCACCCGGCCCTGGACCTCCAACCGCACGACCGCCGGTGCTAGCTTTGACGTGTGCCCGGCGGTTCGATCACCCCCCAGCGAGTGACCATCGCGTTGGTCTGCGTGGTCACGCTGGTGGGCTGCTGCGGTCTCGCGTGGTGGCAGTGGACCCGGTTCGAATCCGCCAGCGGGACCTTCCAGAACCTCGGCTACGTCTTGCAGTGGCCGCTGTTCGGACTCTTCCCGGCCTTCATGGTCTGGCGCGTCCGCAAGCTCGACGCCCAGCGCAAAGCCGAGCCGCCCGTGGTCGCGCCCACGCCTGTCGTTACCGTTGACGCCGTCAGGGCGCCCGCAGTGGACGAGGACGACGAGCTCGCGGTCTACAACCGCTACCTCGCCGACCTGAACTCGCGGGACCAGCGGTAGCGGAACGAAGGCGGTCGGACGGGCGATGAGCGGTGCGTTGAACCGGTTCAGGTTCATGGCCTACGTGGTCGGTGTGGGCCTGTTGCTGCTGGTCGTGGCCATGCTCTTCAAGTACCTCGGCGACACGCCCGGCCTGATCAAGGTCGTCGGGCCGGTGCACGGCTTCCTCTACGCCATCTACCTGGTCATCGCCGTCGACCTCGGCCTCAAGGCCCGCTGGTCCATCAAGGGCACGATCCTGGTGCTGCTGGCCGGCACGATCCCGTTCCTGTCGTTCTACGCGGAGCGCAAGGTGGTCGAGCGCGTCCGGGAGGGCGTCCCCCTGTGAGGCGACCCCTGTTGACCTGCGGCACGGCCTGCGAATAGCGTCTGGCACATCAACTGAACACGGCCGTCGATGGCGCGCGGAAGAGTCCCCGCAAGGGGCGCCGAAGGAGCAAATCCTCCCCGGAATCTCTCAGGCCCAGGTACCGCGCGACGCAGGCAACTCTGAAAAGCAGGCGCGCCAGCGCGCCTCGCCCACGGTGCAAGTCGCGCTCGCGCGACGAAGCTCTCAGGCTCATGACAGAGGGGGAGGCTCGCTCACAGGAGGAGTCTCGCCGATGACCGTGTTCCCACTGCCCGCCGCCGGTCGACCCGTCGCCCTCGCGGCGCGGTCGGCCGTTGAGCATGCCCACCAGGGAGGATCCACCCAGATGGAAAGCCGTCGGACGCCGCTGCACGCCGAGCACGAGGCGCTGGGCGCCATGTTCACCGACTTCGCGGGCTGGCGGATGCCCCTGCGCTACGACAGCGAACTGGCCGAGCACCACGCGGTCCGCGGGACGGCGGGGCTGTTCGACCTCACGCACATGGGTGAGATCGTGCTGGAGGGCCCGGAGGCCGGCGCCGCGCTGGACTACGCACTGGTGGGCCACAGCTCCGCGATCGGCGTCGGCCGCGCCCGCTACACCATGATCACCCGGGCCGACGGCGGTGTGCTGGACGACCTGATCGTGTACCGGCTGGGCGACACCGAGTACCTCGTCGTCGCGAACGCCTCCAACGCCGCGCTGGTGTTCGGCGAGCTGGTCGAGCGCGCGAAGGACTTCGACACGACCGTCGTCGACCGGTCGACGGACTACGCGCTGCTGGCCGTGCAGGGGCCGAACTCGACCGCGATCCTGGCGGGCCTCACGCCGACCGACCTGGCGACGGTGAAGTACTACGCCTCCTACCCGACCGAGGTCGCGGGCGCGCCGGTGCTGCTGGCCAGGACGGGCTACACGGGCGAGGACGGCTTCGAGCTGTTCGTGGCCCCGGCCGACGCCCCCGCCGTCTGGGCGGCGCTGCTGGAGGCCGGCAAGGACCACGGCCTGAAGCCCGCGGGCCTCGGCTGCCGCGACACGCTGCGGCTGGAGGCCGGGATGCCGTTGTACGGCAACGAACTGAGCACCGCCCGCACCCCGTACCACGCCAACCTCGGCCGGGTCGTGAAGCTGGACAAGCCCGGCGACTTCGTCGGCCGCGACGCGCTGGCGAAGGTCGCGGAGTCCGGTGTGGACACCACGCTCGTGGGCCTCAAGTCCGCGGGCCGCCGCGCGCCGAGGCACGGGTACACCGTGCTGGACGCCGACGGCGCCGCGGTCGGCGAGATCACCAGCGGCGCCCTGTCGCCGACGCTCGGGTACTCGGTGGCGATGGCCTACGTGGCCAGGGGCAGCGCCGAGCCCGGCACCAAGCTGGCCGTGGACGTCCGGGGCAGGCAGGAGCCCGTCGAGGTCGTCGCACTGCCGTTCTACAAGCGCGCCAACTGATCCGTCCAAGGGAGATTCCATGTCAGACCACTTCAACACCTCCCTCGCGGAGTTCGACCCGGAGGTGGCGGAAGCCGTCGCCGCCGAGCTCGCCCGCCAGCAGAACACGCTGGAGATGATCGCGTCGGAGAACTTCACCCCGGTGTCGGTCCTCGAAGCGCAGGGATCGGTGCTCACCAACAAGTACGCCGAGGGCTACCCCGGCCGCCGCTACTACGGCGGCTGCGAGAACGTCGACGTCGTCGAGCGCCTCGCCATCGCGCGGATCAAGGAGCTGTTCGGCGCGGGCTTCGCCAACGTCCAGCCGCACTCCGGCGCGCAGGCGAACGCCGCCGCGATGTTCGCGCTGCTGAACACCGGCGACACCATCCTGGGCCTCGACCTGGCGCACGGCGGCCACCTCACGCACGGCATGCGGATCAACTTCTCCGGCAAGCTGTACAACGTCGTGCCGTACCACGTGTCCGATTCGGACGGTCTGGTCGACATGGCCGAGGTCGAGCGCCTCGCCGTGGAGCACCAGCCGAAGCTGATCGTCGCGGGCTGGTCGGCGTACCCCCGTCAGCTGGACTTCGCCGAGTTCCGCCGGATCGCGGACTCGGTCGGCGCGTTCCTGATGGTCGACATGGCCCACTTCGCGGGCCTGGTCGCCGCCGGTCTGCACCCGAGCCCCGTGCCCCACGCGCACGTGACCACGACGACCACCCACAAGACCCTCGGCGGTCCGCGCGGCGGCGTGATCCTGTCCAACGACGCCGACATCGCGAAGAAGATCAACTCCGCGGTGTTCCCCGGCCAGCAGGGCGGCCCGCTGGAGCACGTGATCGCGGGCAAGGCCGTGGCGTTCAAGCACGCCGCCAGCCCGGAGTTCGCCGACCGCCAGCGCCGCACGGTCGAGGGCGCGAAGATCCTCGCGAACCGACTGGTCCAGTCCGACGCCGCCGCCGCGGGCATCAAGGTGCTCACCGGCGGCACCGACGTGCACCTGGTCCTCGTCGACCTCGTCGCGTCCGAACTGGACGGCAAGCAGGCCGAGGACCGCCTGCACCAGGTGGGCATCACGGTCAACCGCAACGCGGTCCCCAACGACCCCCGTCCCCCGATGGTCACCTCCGGCCTCCGCGTCGGCACCCCCGCCCTGGCCACCCGCGGCTTCGGCGAAGCGGACTTCGCGGAGGTGGCGGACATCATCGTCGCCGCCCTGCTGGCCGACCCGGACTTCGCCGAACTGCGCTCGCGCGTCGAGGTGCTCGCAGCCAAGCACCCGCTCTACCCGAGCCTCTGACGGCCGCGGTGGCGGGAGCCGGACCGTTCCCGCCACCGTGGTCAAGAGTGTCGTTCGCACTTTGGCGCAGTAGCTGACTTGCCGATTTTGTCCACTTGCTCGCTTTGAGAAACCTGCTCAAATCCGCAAACTTGCCTACAACTGAAACTTGCCTAAACTAGGCAAGTACGGTTCTGAGGCAAGTTTCGGGTCGGATCGTGGTGTTGAGCGGTTGGAGCGCGCTGATGACCGATGTCGCCGCAGGCGCCGGCAACCTGCTCGAACAGGCGTTGGACTCCTTGAGGCAGCTTCTGGGGCCGGGTTGGTCGGTCCGGCTGCTGCCGCAGGAAGAGCGCGATCCCGCCACCGACGTCGCGCTCGACGGCAGTGTCCAGATCACACCTCCCGACGGAGCGAGTCCGTTCACCGAAATCCTCGTCGCCGCTCGGCGGAGCGTGACGCCGCGCGATGTCGACACGGAGCTTCGCGCCATGCGCGGCATCATGCGTCTCGTCAACGATCGCAAGCCCCTGCTCGTGGTGTCGCCCTGGATCAGCCCTCGCGCCCAACAGCGGTTGCGCCACCAGGACATCGCCTACCTGGACTTGACCGGCAACGCCTCACTGTCGATCACCTACCCGTCCATCCGCATCCACACCCAGGGGGCGAGCAAAGCTCCCAAGTCGTCCCCCAGGGAGCCCGACAGCGGGAGAGCGGTCGGGTTGGGTGGTGCCCGAGCCGGGCGGATCGTGCGGTTCCTGGCCGATTTCGCCCCTCCGTACCGGGCCAAGGAGATCGCTGACGCCACCGGTGTCAGCCTGGCCTGGGTGTCCCGCCTGCTGGGGCAAGTCGAGGATCAACTGCTCATCCGCCGGGACGGGCGCACGATCACCGAGGTGAACTGGCCGGACTTGTTGCGAGCACGGGCGGAGTCCCACGACCTCCTGCGGCAGAACACCTACGTCAGCGCGGTCGCGCTGAACGGCGCCCGTTCGACGATTGCGGATCTTGGCGAACTGCTCCGCGGTGGCCGGGTCGAGGGGCGGATCGCCGTGACGGGATCTCTCGCCGCGCAGAAGATCGCGCCGCTCGTGATCGGCGGCCAGTTGCTGCTCTACGTCGATGACGAGCCGGGAGCACCGGACCTGTGGATCGATGCGCTGAACCTGCTCCCGGACTCCGGGAGGGGAGATGTCCTCCTGCTTCGCGCATCCGACCCGATCGTGTTCGAGGGCACCAGGGCGGTGGACGGCGTCCCACACGTAGCGCTCACCCAGGTGGTCCTCGACGGGTTGTCCGGGCCGGGGCGGATGCCCGCGGAAGCCGAGCAGGTGCTGCAGCGCTTGATTGGCACCGAACCGGAGTGGCGACGTCCGTGGTCCCCCAATCGTGGATGAGCCGGCGTCATTACGATGCGGTTTTCGCCTAGGTGGAATGAGAACCGGTGTCCAGGTCCCCCGCAGGGGTTGATCCCGCTGAACTGAACATCGTGGCGCGCAACGTGCTGCTCGACGGGTTGGCGGCGCTGAGCGATCACCTCGACGCCATCACCGTCGTAGGTGCGCAAGCCGTGTACTTGCGGACTCAGGACGCGAAACTCGTCACGGCCGCGTACACCTCGGACGGGGATCTCGGACTCGACCCGGCTCTCCTCGCCTGCGAACCCTTGATCCAGCAACGTTTGCGCGAAGCCGGTTTCGAACTGCTCGACGACGCCCAGCCGGGCCTGTGGGCGCGAAAAGAACTCATCGCCGGTGTTGACGATCCGGTACCGGTGGAACTGGACCTGCTCGTCGGTGCCACCGTGGCGGGCAGGGGATCTCGCAGCGCGGACATCAAGCCGCACGACAAGATGACCGCGCGCAGGGTGCCCGGTCTCGAAACAGCTCTTGTGGACCGCTCTCCGGTGGAGATCACCGCGCTCGACGGAACCGATCGTTCGACGACGGTCAACGTGGCGGGACCGGTCGCGCTCTTCGTCGCGAAAGCGCACAAGATCCACGACCGGCTCAAGGACGCGGCGGGCAAGCCGGACCGGTTGACCAACAAGGACGCCGGAGACGTGTACCGCCTCATGGTGTCGGTCAACGTGCGTGACGTCGCCGCGTCCTTCGCCGATCTGCTGGTCGATCCGAGAGTGGGAGATGTGACCGCGACCGGATTGGCCTACTTGCGCGAGCAGTTCGGTGGTCTCGACACCCCAGGTGTGCGGCTCGCGATCGAGGCACTCGCGGGTGATGTCCCCGCTGACCGCGTTGCCCTGGTTTCCCGCGCGTACACCAACGCGCTCAGCGGCCTCTGATCCTGTTTCACCCCAACGAGAACGGCCCCCCGCGGGTGCGGGGGGCCGTTCTCGTCGTACCTCACCGCGAAGCGAATGAGCGGCAAGTCTTCGGTGTTCCCGGCGAGCACTGAAGCCCGGCCCCTTCCCCGGGGCCGGGCTCCGCGCTCTACCTGTGGTTCATCACTACACGGGGGCCGTGACGCCCGGCGGGAGGCACTGCACGTTGCGCTTGCCGTTGGGCTGGATCACGAACCAGGTGCCGCCAACGCCCTGGCCGGCCCACTTGCCCGGACCCGGGTCCTTCGAGTACGTGTACAGCGCCCAGCCGTCGATCGTGACCTGGGTGGTGCCGTCAGCGCGCTTCACCGTGCCGACGAGCGCCGGGTCGACGCCCTCCAGCTGAGGGGTGGAGCCTTCCGCGACGACGAGCGGCGGCCACGTCTCGGCGCACTTGTCGTTGCAGTTGGAGGCCGGCGGCTTGGGGGTGTCCTTGTCGAAGCGGTACAGCGTGCGGCCGTCGCCGTCCTGCACGACGTCGCCCATCTTGTCGACGGTCTTGGCGACCAGTCGGATGTTCGAGACGGCGGGGGCCGCGGCGGGGGGCTGTGCGGCACCACTGGTCTGCGCGCCGGCGGCGGGGGCGTCGGTGCCCGCGGCGGCGGGAGTGTCGTAGCCGTAGTCACCCGGCGCGGCAGCAGCCTCCACCCCGCTGGTCTGAGCCACGTTGGTGCCCTGAACGCCAACGGCGTTGGTGCTCCACATGACCAGGGCGAGCACGGTTGCCATGCCGCCTGCAACGGCGATGGCGATGCGGTTACGTCGGATCACTTCTCAACTCCTCCTCGTCCGTTCATTCGCTTCATGGAGCAATACGGGGGGACCGCGTGAGCGGTTCAGAACCGAACCGAAAACAATCTCGGGACGAACCAGTGCTACCCGTCTTGGCACAGGAGGCTCGTGGTGGTCGTTACCGGTGGAGTGGCAGGTCAGCTTGCCGCCGTCGTCGAAAAGGTCCTCGGAACACCCCTGCCGATCGGCTTGCGGGCGTGGGACGGGAGCAGCGCGGGCCCCTCGAACGGCCCAGTGGCGGTCATCCGGTCCAAGCGCGCGCTGCGCAGGCTGGTGTGGAACCCGGACGAGCTGGGCCTCGCGCGCGCGTATGTGGCGGGAGACCTGGACGTCGAGGGCGACCTGACCGACGGCCTGGCCCGGTTCTGGGCCCTGGCCAGGCAGGGGGCGCTGCGCGTCGGCAAGCC
>DATMCA010000170.1:0-9056 GCA_035559015.1 Umezawaea sp.
GAACGGCGCCATCGACGCCAGCGCGGCGCTGAGGTTGTCCTGGTTGCGCTGGAGGATCGTGGTCACCCGGTCCAACTGCTCCAGGGTCGGCTTGAGCTGCGCGGTGTTGTCGGCGACCAGGCCGCGCAACTCGTCGGCGAGCTTGCGGGTGCCGGACAGCAGCGCGCTGATGGCGTCGCGGCGCAGTTGCAGCTCGCCGAGCAGCAGGTTGCCGTCGGAGATCAGCTTCGTCAGCTCGCCGTCGCGGTCGGCGAGGGTCTTGCTGACCTGGCGCGCGTTCGACGCCAGGTCCACCAGCTGCCGGTCCCGCGAGGAGATGGTCTTGGACAGGGCGGACAGGCCGTCGAGCGCGCCCTTGAGGTGCGGAGGGGTGTCCTTCAACGTCTCGGCGACGACCTCGAAGCTCTTGGCGAGCTGCCCGGTGTCGATCCGGCTCACCGTCTCGGAGAGCTGACCGACCGCCTGGGAGACGTCGAACGGCGAGAAGGTCCGGTCGCGCGGGATGATCGCGTCCGGGTCGAGCGGGGCGCCGCCTGCCGGGGCGAGGTCGAGGTACTTCTCCCCCAGCAGCGTCTTGATCCCGATGGACGCCGACGTCCGGTCCCCCAGCCAGGTGTCGTGCACCCGGAAGACGACGTCGACCTGGTCGCCCGCCAACTCCACCCCGGTCACCTTGCCGACCTTCACCCCGGCGACCCGGACCTCGTTGCCCGAGGACAGCCCGGCCGACTCGCTGAAGTAGGCCCGGTAGGTCACACCGCCGCCGATGAGGGGCAGGTCGTCGAGGTTGAACGCGACGACCGCGCCGAGCAGGAGTACCACCAGCGTCGCGATGCCGACGTGGGCCTGGTCGCGTTCTCGCAGGGGTTTCACGGGCCGCACCTCTCGGGCATCCTCGTCGCGGGCAGGGGGGCGATGGGCAGCTCGACGCTCAACGAGGAGATGCCGACGGTCCCGGACATCCGGCACAGGAAGAAGTTGAACCAGCTGCCGTAGCTCGCGGTCCTGGTGAACGCCTGGAGGTTGCCCGGCAGGCCGATCAGCAGCTCGTCGATCACCTGCCCGCTGTCGCCGAGGTCGGCCGACAGCAGGCCGAGCGCGGCGATGTCGTCCTTGAGCGGTGGCCGCGCGTCGGTGAGCAGCCCGGCGGTGGTGCTCGTCAGCTCGCCGAGCGCGCCGATGGCGGCACCGATCGGCGCGCGCTGCTCGGCCAGGCCCGTCGCGAGCTGCTGCACCTGCGTGATCAGCCCGGACAGCTCGGGACCGCGGGCGTTCACCGTGCCCAGCACCGAGTTCAGGTTGTCGACCACCTGCCCGATCACCGCGTCCTTGTCGGCGAGCGCCGTGGTGATGGACGCCGTGTGCGCGAGCAGGCTGTCGACCGTGCCGCCTTCCCCTTGCAGCACCTGGATGATCTCGTAGGACAGCTGGTTCACCTGCTCCGGGTCCAGGGCCTCGAACAGCGGCTTGAACCCGTTGAACAGCACCGTGAGGTTCAGCGCGGGCCGGGTCCGCTCCAGCGGGATCGCCCCGCCCGGCGGCAGGATGGCGCCGACGTCGCCCACACCCACGTCCAGCGCCACGTACCGCTGGCCGATCAGGTTGCGGTACCTGATCACCGCCGTGACGCTCGCGGGCAGCACCCGCCGCTCGTCCACGTCGAAGCCGACCTCGGCGAGCGTGCGGTCGACCACGCCGATCGACGTGACCCGCCCGACGCGCACCCCGGACATCCGCACGTCGTCGCCGACGTTCAGGCCCACGACGTCGGTGAACCTGGCCGTGTACGACGACGTGCCACCGCCGCCGAAGTTCGCGATCGTCGCGCCGAGGACCCAGGTCAGCGTGATCGTCACCGCCGCGAAGACCAGCATCTTCACCAGCGCGGGCCGGAAGGCGTTCACCGCAGCTCCACCTCCGTCCCTCGGTAGAGCGGCCCTACCAGCAGGGCGCTCCAGCCGGGCACCTCCTCCGGCATCACGCCGATCTCGGGGGCCAGCAGCAGGCCGATGAGCTTCTGCTCCTCCGGCGAGTTCGCCAGCGCTGGCGCCCCGACCGAGGACGGTTTCGTGGAGCCGTCGAGCACCGGACCGCCGGGCGGGTACTGCGGGAACTTGCCCGGCGGTTCGACCGGGTCGTAGCAGCGCGGGCCGCGCTTGTCGTCGTAGCGAGGGGTGTCCACGCCGGGCAGGTACTTCCCGCGGCTGGTGGTGATCTCCAGGGTGAACTTGCCCATCTCCGGGTGCTCGGTCCCCTTGCCGAAGGTGAAGTCGGCCCGGTCGACCGATTCCGCGAGCTGCTTGAGCACGCACGGGTACTCGGGCGCGTACCTGGCGAGCAGTTCGAGGGTCGGGCGGGCCGTGGCGCTGAGGTTGATCAGGTTGTTCCTGTTGACCAGCAGGAAGTTCCCGAGGTCGATGGACGTGGTGGTGAGGCTGCCGTACAGCTCCAGCAGGTTCTCCCGCTGCTCGACGAGCGTCCGGCTGGTGGTGGTCAGGTCGGCCAGCGCCCCCAGCAGGTCCGGGGCGGCGTCGGCGTAGTCGCCGGCCACGTCGGCGAGCGCGCCGATGTCCGCGTTGAGGTCCGGGATGGACTCGTTGAGCGCGGCCACGTACCGGTCCAGCCGCACGACCGTGTCGCCCAGACGCGCGCCGCGGCCTTCCAGGGCCTGGGACATCGCCCCCAACGTGGAGGCGAGCTTCTGCGGCTGCACGGCCTGGAGCAGCGGCATGAGGTTCGTCAGGACCTCGTCGACCTCGATGGCGGTGCTGCTGCGGTCCTGGCCGATCACGTCACCCTCGGCGAGCCGTGCCGCCGACGGCCGCTTGGGGACCTGGAGGGCCACGTAGCGCTCGCCGAACAGCGTCTTCGGCAGCAGCCGCGCGGCCACGTTGCTCGGGATCATGTCTACTTTGTCGGGCCGCAGGGCGAGGTCGAGCACAGCGCCGCCGCCGGCCGCCCGCACGGCCCGCACCTCGCCGACGAGGACCCCGCGGATCTTCACGTCGGCTCCCCGCTGCAACTGGCTGCCGACGCTCGTCGCCTCCAGCCGGACGAGCACTACCGACGTGAACACCTTGCGGTACACGCCGATCGACCCCGCGATGAACAGCGCGGCGACGAGCAGGAACACCACGCCCAGCGCCTGGTGCCGCCGCCGGGTGCTCATCCGGCTATCCGCACCGTCGTGGTGGCTCCCCAGATCGCCAGGCTGAGGAAGAAGTCCAGCACCATCTGGAGCACCAGCGCGGCGCGCACGGCCCGGCCGACGGCGACACCGACGCCCGCGGGCCCGCCGCTGGCGTGGTAGCCGTAGTAGCAGTGCGCGAGGATCACGACGGTGGCGAACACCATGACCTTCAGGAACGACCACAGCACGTCCTGCGGTGACAGGAAGAGCGTGAAGTAGTGGTCGTAGGTGCCCGCCGACTGGCCGTAGAACAGCACGGTCACCTGTCTGGAGGCGAGGTAGGAGCAGAGCAGGCCGACGACGTACAGCGGGATCACCGCCCCGAGCCCGGCGAGCACGCGCGTGGTCACCAGGAACGGCACGCTGGGCACGCCCATCACCTCCAGCGCGTCGATCTCCTCGGAGATCCGCATCGCGCCGAGCTGCGCGGTGAACCCGCAGCCGACGGTCGCCGACAGCGCGAGGCCCGCCGCCAGCGGTGCCACCTCCCTGGTGTTGAAGTACGCGGAGATGAACCCGGTCAGCGCGGCCGTGCCCATCTGGTTCAGCGCCGCGTACCCCTGCAACCCCACGATCATCCCGGTGAACAGGGTCATGCCGATCATCACGCCGAGCGTGCCGCCGATGATCGCGAGCGCGCCGCTGCCGAAGGTCACCTCCGCGAGCAGCCGCAGCGTCTCCCTGGAGTGCCGGAGCAGGGTCGCGGGGACCCAGGCGATCACCCGGCCGTAGAAGGCGAGCTGGTGGCCGAGCCCTTCGAGCGCGTCGAACGGCTTGGAGGGCAACCGGACCAGCGCCACGCTGTTCACATTCCTTTCGCCGGGACGACGCTCAGGTAGATCGCGGTCAGCACGACGTTGATCAGGAACAGCAGCAGGAACGTGATGACGACGGCCTGGTTCACCGCGTCCCCGACACCCTTGGGGCCCGCGGGCGGGTTCAGCCCGCGGTAGGCCGCGACGACACCCGCGACGAACCCGTAGAGCAGCGCCTTGATCTCGCTGATCCACAGGTCGGGCAGCTGGGCGAGCGCGTTGAAGCTGGCCAGGTACGCGCCGGGGGTGCCACCCTGCATGACGACGTTGAAGAAGTAGCCGCCGAGCACGCCGACGACGCTGACCACCCCGTTGAGCAGCACCGCGACCACCATCGCGCCCAGCACCCTCGGCACGACCAGGCGGTGCGTCGCCGAGACGCCCATGACCTCCAGCGCGTCGATCTCGTCGCGGATCTTGCGCGCGCCGATGTCCGCGCACATCGCCGAACCACCCGCCCCGGCGACGAGCAGGGCGGTGATCAGCGGGCTCGCCTGCTGGATGATCGCCAGCGCGCTGGCGGCCCCGGTGAACGACTGCGCGCCGATCTGCTTGGTCAACGCGCCGAGCTGGAGCGCGATCACCGCGCCGAACGGGATGGAGACCAGTGCGGTCGGCAGGATCGTCACGCCGGCGAAGAACCAGGCCTGGGTCACGACCTCCTTGAACTGGAACGGCCTGCGCGGCACCATGCGCACCACGTCCCAGGCGAGCGAGGACATCCGTCCTACCTGGCGGAACGCGGCTCCGCCGAAGTAGCTGTACTGGATGTCGCCGCTCATCCCGCCTCCCCCAGAGTCAGTCGGGGCGTCACCGGGATCACACTAGAATCTGTTCTCGTTTACTTCAAGTGGCCCTTAGGTGGGCCGATCTTCTTCTTGATATTTCTGACCTGCGAACTTGTCCCTCACGAAGTCGGTCGCGCAATACGAGTTAGAACTCGTTCTAGAGGATTCCTCGGTTCTTTCGGTGCTACCCCGTCCAGGTCGTTCCCGTGGTGGCGGCCGCCGCAGCGGCGGCCAACGCGCCGGGCAGTCCCCCGGACCTGGTGACGATGTCCGTCAACGGCGGCGACACGACCGGGCCGCCCAGCCGGGTCTCCAGCAACGTCGTCGCATCGGTCCGGGTCAGGGGGCCGAGGAGCAGGGTCGGCGCGTCGACCGCGGCGACCAGGTGGCTGAGCCGGTTGCGGCTCGTCACCACCGCCACGCTGCCGGGGGTGCCCGGCAGCAGCGGCAGCACCTGCTCGGTGTCGCGGGCGTCGTCGAGCACCACCAGCACGCGACGCCCTGCCAGCGCACTGCGGTAGCACGCCGACAGGGCGGCCAGGCCGGTCGGGATGTTCCCGGCCCCGAGGTCGGAGAGGAAGCCGCGGATCGTCTCGGCCGGGTCCGCCGGTCTCGCTCGGGTGGACCCGTGGAGATCGGCGAACAGCTGCCCGTCCGGGAACCGGTCCCGGATCCGGTGCGCCCAGCCGACGGCCAGCGCGGTCTTGCCCGCCCCGGCCGTTCCCCGGATCACGATCGCGACGGCGGACCGCCCGCGCACGCTCGACAGGACGGCCAGTTCCCGCAGTTCGGCGGCCCGGCCGCAGAGCCGCACCGCAGGAGGCAACTGGCGCGGTGTCCGGTCCGACGAGCCCTGCACGTGGCTGAACGCGTACTCCAGCACGGTGTGGCGGGGTTTCCAGAACTCGGACACGCCGGTGGGCACCGACAGGGTGGCGCCGTACTCGTCGGCGTTGGCGCGAAAGCTCTCGACCAGTCCGCGGACCGTGTCCCACGCGGGCGGCCGCCGGATGGCGCCGGTCAGGATCGCGCCGATCTGGCTCTTGCCCAGCCCCACCCGGCCCGCCAGCGCCCGCAGGCTCGGTCCGCCCGCCTGCCGCCACATCAGCCGCAGGTCACCGCACAGCTGGTCGAGGAGTTCGTTCTCCGCACCCATGATGTCCCTCCCGGACCGCGTCCCCGGGAATGATCGTGGCAAGCCGGATTGGACGACGGCTGGATTCCCGTCCGGAGGTGTCCGGTCACCGGGTCGGCACCGCCTCTCCCCATCTGCGCGGACGTGACCCGTGTCCGGAGGTGTCCACGATCGACGCCCGCGCGGTGCCGCACCGGTCACCGTCGAGCGGTTGACTCCCCTACCGGAAGGACAACTCCAGTGCGCCACCACGTTCGCAGGGCCGCGACAGCCATCATGATCACGTTGTGCTGTCTCGCGGGCCTCACGCTCACCGCGGGTCAAGCAGGCGCGGCAGTGTCGTCGCAGCCGCTGAAGACCACCTTCGGAACAGTCCTGACCAAGATCGACGACTCCAAGACCTCGGCGGCGTTGCCGGACACCATCTACTGCGGCGGCTACGTCACCAACCCGTACCAGTCCGGCGGCGCGGTGCGGGTGGACATCCACGGCGACTGCACCTCGGTGGTCGACAACATCTACCTGAGCCCCGCGATCTACTACAGCAACGGCGCCAACGTGGCGGAGCGGCCGCAGAACTTCCCCTCGACATCGGTGGCCGACCACTTCGCGGTGACCAACTGCCTCGGCATCAACCTGGAGTACTTCGGTTACGGCGTGGCGATCTTCACCAAGGCGGGCTACTCCGGTTCTCCGCTGGTGCTGGCCGGCCGGACGCCGAACGTCACGATCTTCTGCTGACCGACGGCGCACTCCCTCGCGCCGACCGACGTCGGTGCGACCTCCCGGTCAGGTCCACGACGGCGATCGTCGTGGACCTGACCGTCGCGGCTCGTGCCCCCCGTGGCGGAGGGGGCACGAGCGAGGTCAGCCGGTCTTGACCCTGGTGCGCGAGCGGACCAGGCCGATCACGCCGTCGAGGACCAGGAAGGCGACCAGGCTGAGGCCCAGCAACGGGATCGCCCAGCCGATCAGGATCAGCACGAGCGGTGCCGGGACGACGAACCACAGCGGGAGCTGTTGCCACGTCCCGCGCTTCGGTGGCGCGCCGAGGGGTGCTCGGCGGTCGGCTCGGATGGGTCGGCGCTGCCACCACATCCGGTAGCCGAACACGATCAGGGTCAGGATCGCGGCGGCCAGCAGGAACAGCGCGATCTGGTTGGCCAGGCCGAACAGCACGCCCATGTGCGCCTGGACGCCCAGCGACGACAGCTTCGCCAGGAACGGCCGGTCGTCCCAGTCGGACCGGGCGGTCACGGTCGAACTGCCGGCGTCGACCGCGACCTTGTCCAGGCGGATCGGCCAGGTGTTGTCGGTCTGCGCCGCCGTCCACGCGCTCCCGGCGTCGGCGGGCACGGTGAGTTCGAGCGGGCCGTCCAGCCCCGCGCCCCGCGCGGTGCCGAGCACGCGGTCGAACGCCGCCGCGTCCACCGGCGCGGTGGTCTCCTGGCCGCCACCGTCGCCGCGTGCTCACCGGACCCGGCGGTGGCGCTCGTGCCGCCCGGCAGCGCGGTGTCCAGCACCGGTGCCTTGGCGTCCAGGGCCGTCAGCGCGGCGGTGAAGTTCTCGCCCGCGTAGGTCGACCAGGTCAACCCGGTGGCGGACAGGAACAACGCGCCGAGCAGCGCCCACGTGCCGATGCTCGCGTGCCACGACCGGGTGCGGCGCACGCCCTTGGCGCCCTTCTCCGGCACCAGCAGGGCGCGACGGCGCGCGGTCCGCTTCCGGACGACCCACAGCACCAGCCCCACGAGCGCGAGCACCCACAGCCAACTCGCCGCCAGCTCCGAGTAGAGCGTGCCCGGCACACCGAGGTTCAGGTTGCTGTGCAGGTTGTCCATCCAGGTGGTGGCGGGCGTGGACCCGAACCAGGTCGTCAGCTGCCCCTGTGCCTCGGCGGTGTACGGGTTCACGTAGGCGGTCCTGCTGTACTCCTCGGGCAGCCCCGGCACGGCGAACACCACCCGCGTCGTCGCGTCCGGATCACCGGCGACCAGCACACCGGTCACCGTCCCGTCCGGCACGGCGGCACGGGCCGCCGCGACCTGGTCGGCGAGCGGGCGCGGGGTGCCCACCTCCGAGGACACCGCCAGGACGTCGCCGTAGAGCACGTCGTCGATCTGCGGGGCGAGCGCGAACAGCATCCCGGACGCGGCGGCGACCACGAGGAACGGACCGACGAGCACCCCCGCGTAGAAGTGCAGCCTGCGCAGCAGCGGCAGCACCGACAGCCGGGTCGGGGCGGGCGTCTCTTGCGTTCTTCCGGCCTCGACGGCGGGAGCGGACATGGGCACCTCTTGGGGGGAACGGACGGGGACCTGGAGCGGTAGTCGGACGCGATCGCCCGCCGGTTCCCGGCGGTCCCGGGAAATCTTCGGAGGAACCCGGACCGCCCCCGCGACGACTACTGGTGGGACCGGGTGATCGAGGGGGACGAACGCGTGTCGGTTGGGCTTCGGGTGCGACTGGACGGGGTGACGTGCGCGCACGGGCGGAGAACCGTGGTGCACGGCGTGGACCTGGTGGTCGAACCGGGTGAGCGGGTCGCGCTGACCGGTACGAACGGGTCGGGCAAGACCACGCTCCTGCGCGCGGTGCTGGGACTGCACCGGGCCCGCTCGGGAGTGATCGAGGTCGGCGGTGTCCGCGCGGGCACCGCCGCGGACTGGGCGCGACGGCGCCGCGACGCCGCGTGGATCCCGCAGAAGCAGGCCGCGGGGCGGTTCCCGCTGCTCGCCGACGAACTGCTCGCCAGCAGCGGCGCGCCGGAGCACGCGCGGGCGGCCGCCGGGGAACTGGGCGTGGGGCACCTGCGGGACCAGCCGCTGCACACGATGTCCGGCGGGCAGTTGCAGCGCACCTACCTGGCGCGGGCCATGGGCTGCGTCGCGGCGGGTGCCGGGCTCCTGCTCGCCGACGAGCCGACGGCGGCGCTCGACTTCGCCGGGCAGGCCGACGCGGCGCGGCTGCTGACCTCGTTGCCGGTGACCGTCCTGGTGGTGACCCACGACCGCGCGGTGGTGAACCGCTGCGAACACGTCCTGGAGATGGCCGCGGGCACGTTGCGGGAGATCACGTGACCCACCCCCGCGCCCCGCGCCCCACGACGGACAGCCGCCCCGAACCCA